>NC_019897.1:3977500-4206343 GCF_000227705.2 Thermobacillus composti KWC4 | reverse complement strand
GAGCAAATATCGTGCATTTATGCACCATGCTGCGGATACTGCGGGCGGATGCCCGAAGGGTGGAGGTGCGGCGATGAGGGACGATAAGCGTCTGGCGGGAACGGACGGTCAGACGGAAAAAGCCGGCCGGGCGGCGAAACCGGACATTCTGATCATGACGGCGGTGGAGGCGGAACGGGACGCGGTGCTGCGCGGGCTGGCGGGCTGCCCGCGGGCGGAGGTGCGGCTGGCCGGCGTCGGCCCGGCATCGGCGGCCGCGCGGACCGCGGCGGCGCTCGCCGGGGGCGGATGGCGCCTCGTCATCAGCGCGGGGATCGGCGGCGGGTTTGCCGGTGCGGCCGGCATCGGCGACCTCGTGCTGGCCGACGTCATCGCGGCCGCCGATCTCGGTGTCGAGACGCCGGACGGCTTCCTGCCGGTGGACGAGCTCGGCTTCGGCACGTCGCGCATCGCGGCCGATCCGGACTGGTCGGCCCGGCTGGCGCGGCGCATCGAAGCGGCCGGTCTGCCGCTTCGCCGCGGTCCGGTGCTGACCGTCTCGACCGCGACGGGAACGGCCGCCACCGCGGCCGAACGCGCACGCCGCGTGCCCGGCGCCGCCGCGGAAGCGATGGAAGGCTTCGGCGTGGCGGCCGCCGCCGCGGCTGCCGGCGTGCCGGTCGCCGAGCTGCGCGCCGTCTCGAACGCGGTCGGCCCGCGCGACCGCGCCGCGTGGCGCATCCCTGACGCGCTGGCCGCATTGGAATCGGCGTTCGCCGCCGCAAAGGAGGTTTTCGAAAGCAGATGAACACGCTGCGCATTGCTTACTCGCCGTGTCCGAACGATACGTTCGTCTTCCATGCGCTGGCGCACGGCCTCGTGCCCGGGGCGCCGAAGCTGGACGTGACCTACGCCGATGTCGACAAGACGAACCATTACGCGGCCGAATCCGATGATTTCGATGTGCTGAAAATTTCGTACGCCGCCCTGCCCTGGGTGCTCGACCGGTATGCCCTCCTGCCGTGCGGCGGCGCCCTCGGCCGCGGCTGCGGCCCGCTCGTGCTGACGGCCCGCCCGGCCGGTCCGGAGGCGCTCGCGGGCAAGCGGGTGGCCGTGCCGAGCGACCGGTCGACGGCGTACCTGCTGTTCCGCCTCTGGGCGGCCCGGCATGTGCCGGGCGGCGTCGGCGAGATCGTCGTCATGCCGTTCAACCGCATCATGCCCGCCGTCCGGGACGGCGAGATCGACGCCGGGCTGGTCATCCACGAGGCGCGCTTCACCTATCGGGAGTACGGCCTGTCCCTCGTCGAGGACATGGGCCGGTGGTGGGAAGAGGACACCGGGCTGCCGATTCCGCTCGGCGCCATCGTGGCGCGGCGCTCGCTCGACCGCGGGGCGATCGCGTCCTGGATCCGCGCTTCCGTCGAATACGCCTGGGCGCATCCGGAGGCGTCGCGCGATTACGTCATGCGCCATGCGCAGGAGATGAAGCCCGAGGTGGCGCAGGCGCACATTGATCTGTACGTCAACGCGTTCACCGCGGATCTCGGCGAGGAAGGCTACGCGGCGGTCGAAGCGCTGCTCGGCCGCGCCGCCCGGGAAGGGCTCGTGCCGGCGTTCGACCTGTCGGCGCTGCGCTGAATCGCGGCCCGCATCCGGCGCCTTCCCGATGATAAAAACTTCGTCTGTTCCGGCGGAATGGAAGGATGCCGTGAACAGACGAAGTTTTTTTGGCCCGTCCGAGGGGATGGCGTCTGCCGTTTTTCGCTTGCCTCAGGCCGTTCGGCCGACCGGCAGCATCCGCACCACGGCGGCTCCGGCGGCCTGCATGCCCGTCTTCACGATAAGCTGGCCGAGGATCGCGCTGCCGACCGCCTCCCACGGCAGGATGCCGGCGCCGAGCGGCGACAGGCCGATCAGCACGAACAGCACGCTGTCGATGACGCCGCCGGCGAAGCCGCTGTACAGCACGCGCCAGGCCATCGGCAGCTTGAGCCGGCTGTAGATCTCCGTATCCGTCGACTCGGAGACGAGGAACGTCACGGCCGACGCGGCCGTAATCCACAGCGTGTCGCCGAGCAGCCACGACGTGGCGGCGGAGAGCAGCATGGCCGCCAGAATCGCGGCATACGTCCGCTTCCGTCCGATCGCCTGCTGCACGAAATCGCGCAGGATGAACGTCGCGCCGATGAACACCGAACCGGCCGGCACGAGGAACGCACCGAACTCGAGCGGCGCAAAGCGCGCGGTGACGACGTTCGCGATCACGATGGATGCCAGATACAGAAGGATGATTCCGATTCTCATGTCAGCGTCCTCCATTAACGATTGTCCACTTTTTCGGGATACAGGTCGTGATGGAGCAGCCGGTGTTCCGCCATCGCCTCGTATTTGGTTCCCGGCTTGCCCCAGTTGCAGTACGGATCGATCGAGATGCCCCCGCGCGGCTTGAATTTTCCCCACACCTCAATGTACTTCGGGTCCATCGCTTCAATCAGATCGTTCATGATGATGTTCACGCAGTCCTCGTGGAAATCGCCGTGATTGCGGAAGCTGAACAGATACAGTTTCAGCGACTTGCTCTCCACGAGACGCTTGTCGGGAATGTACGAGATGTAGATCGTCGCGAAGTCCGGCTGTCCCGTCATCGGGCACAGGCTGGTGAACTCCGGACAATTGAACTTGACAAAATAGTCCCGCCCCGGATGCCTGTTTTCGAACGTCTCGAGCAGCTTGGGGTCGTAGGTGTACGCATACCGCGTGTTCCGGCTGCCCAGCAGCGTCAAGTCCTGCAAGTCTTCGGGTCCTCTTCCGGCCATAAAAAAATCTCCTTTCGCGTGTGGTTCCTGCAGCGAAACGAGATTCGACGAACCGATTTCCATGCAAAACACAAAAGAACGATTGCGACAGGGCGATCGTTCAGCCTTAGTTTTTTATAGAGGGAGTTCGCGAACCTCTCCCGGACGGTGATTCCGGATTTTCTTATGCAGTTGACTTCGTCAGTATAGCATAAGCGGAGCGGCCTGCCCAGCCCGTCCGCGCTGGAAACAAATCGCTGGACTATTTTCCGGCCGCGCGGGGAAGTTAAGCGGGGAAAGGAGGCGGCGGACATGGCGAGGAGAGGCAGAAGGCGGCCGCTCGTTCCCGGAGCGGGCCCGGCGCTGGAAGCGCTGAAAGCGGAAGTGATGAGCCGCGAAGGCTGGTCGGTCAATCCGGCTCGGCCGGGCGACGTGAAATACGAAGTCGCGCGGTCGATCGGCGTTCCGCTTCAGCCGGGCACGGGCGGCGAGCTGCGCACCGATCAGGCGGGCGCCGTCGGCGGACGGATCGGCGGACCGATGGTGCGCGAAATGATTCGCATGGCGCAGGAACGGCTTGCGAAGCGGCAGTGAATCAGGCATCCCTTATCGGGGTGCCTGATTTTTTTTATCGCGGCGGGATGCGCAGATCGGGAGAAGGTTATGTTAAAATATTTGACATAACGGAGGTGGTGCGATGCGTCTTCTGTTGTTGAAACACTTCTCCTTTGATGATGCGTCAGTTTTATTAACATGGGCAAAGGAACGAGGGTGTCCCGCCGAAGTATTCGAGCCGCCGTCCGGGCAGCCGTTCCCGCCGAAGGAAAGTTTCGATCTTCTGGTCGTGCTCGGCGGTCCGATGAGCGTCTTCGAAGAAGACAAGCATCCGTGGCTGGCTGCGGAGAAAGCGTTTCTGCGGGAAGCGATCCGGTGCGGCAAGCGGGTGCTCGGCATCTGCCTCGGCGCGCAGATGCTGGCGGAAGCGCTGGGCGGCCGGGTGTACCGGAACGGGGAAAAAGAGATCGGCTGGCATCCGGTGCGCCGGACGGAAGCGCGGCATCCGCTGCTCGCCGGGCTGCCGGAGATGTTCTGGTCGTTCCATTGGCACGGCGACACGTTCGAACTGCCGGAGGGCGCGGTTCATCTGGCCAGTTCGGGCGCTTGCCGCAATCAGGCGTTCGCCTTCGGCGACCGGCTGCTCGGCCTGCAGTTCCATCTGGAGACGACGCCGGCCTGCATGACGGCCATGACGGAAGCGTGGGCCGACGAACTGGTGCCGGGCCGGTGGATCGAGTCGGCCGCGGCGATGCTCGCGAAAACCGCCCGCTGCGCCGATTCCGCCGCCTATCTGCACAAGATCTTGGATCGGATGCTCGCGGCACATGCAGGGGAACGCGCGGCGGGGTAAGCGGGCGACCGGGGGACGGCGATGCGTCGGACAAGGTGAGCGGCGACCGGGCATCGGCCGCCCTGCCGGCGAGCGCGCCGGATTCGACGGAGCTGCCGCGCCGCCCGAAGCAGGCCGGCCCCGCATCCGGATTGTCACGTCGGCTCGCCGGACTGCGGCTGCAGCCGCTCCATGAATTCGTCCAGGTCGAGCGCGGCCTTGTTCTGGTTGCATTCGCGGCACGCGGTCACGCAATTGACAGGCGTCGTGTGGCCGCCCTTCGCCCGCGGCACGATGTGGTCGATCGTGTCGCCGTACTTCCCGCAGAAATAGCAGGTGTAATTATCCCGTTTCAAAATATACTCGCGGAACGCCTTGTTGCTGTACAGCCTGCGGATCGTCCGGCGGTTCACGACGACGGCGGCATACTCGCGGACCAGCGTGACGGCGGTCTCGAGGTCGGTCTCCTGCCGCCAGCGGCGGCCCTTGTCGGTCCGGCCGCGCATCCAGATGACGCCGGATTTGCCCGGGGACAGCACGGAGGGGTCCGGCCCGACGGGCCGAGGCGGCAGGGGCATCGGCGGCAGGATGGACGCCGCTTTCCGGCGCGTGCGGCGGCCGTTCTCTTCCGGCTTTACGGTCGCCGCGTCCGCGCCGCCGGCCTGCGCTTGCCGGCGTCTGTTCCGCTTTCGTCCGCCGCGCTTCCCGCGGCGTTTGCGCCGTTTGCCGCCCGTTCCGGCAGCGGCGGGCTGCCCGGCTGCGGGACCGCCGACGTTCGGCTGCACCTCCGGCGCCCCGAATTGCCGCGCTTCATCCGCCGCGGACGGCTTGTCCGCTCCAGCCGCCGTCGCCGCCGCGGCCCCGGCCGCGCCGGCCGCCCGCATCCGTCGGCGGCACTCGCGGCAAGCGCCGCGGCGCGAATTCGGCCCGGCGCGCCGGCCGGTCCGCCGCTGAAATTCCTCCAGCGGCCGCTCGGCATGGCAATATGCGCATCTTTTGGTCTGCGGATATTCCGCCGCGTCCTGCCGCTTGCGATCCATGCGCCTGATCCTCCGGTCCTTCTCAATACACCCTTATTATACGCGATCTCCCGGCTTTGATCGAGAAAAGCCCGGCTGCATGCGTCTGCAGCCGGGCTTTCGACCAATCGCGGCGTCTCCCCGAAGTTCGATTTGTGTGCCGGCCGACAGCAGCGGTGTGCCTGCGGCATCCCATCCGCGCGATGAACCTTGATAAACCGCTCTGCTCCGCCGATATTTCTGATCAGAACCGCCGGTCGACCGCGGTCGACGACGATCCCGTTGGATTTGATCCGTTGCGCATGCGATAATGTCGGAGGAGAAAAATATCGCGGACAAAACCGGCGGACAACTTTTTGCGAAAGCGCGTACATGGGATTGCTCTCTGGAATTATAGGCGGTTTGCAGGCATGGAAGTATCAGGAGGTCAACTTTTTCTATCACAATTTCAACCTGATCGGAAAGGGGCTGGCGCGCATGCCGGCGATCGAATTCACCGCTCTTCCGCTTCCCCACTACATCCGCGCGGGCTACAGCCTGGCCGGACCGGGGCGGAAGCATCCCGAGCGGTGTGCGATCGGCGAGTTCGATCTGCTTGTCGTCGCGCAAGGCTGCTTGTATATTGGGGAGGAAGACCGGCAATATGAAGTGGCGGAAGGCCACGCGCTCATTCTGCGGTCGGATCTGCACCATTATCCGACGGCCGGATGCACGGAGCGGACGATGCGCCGGCGCCGGGCCGGACGTTCCGGATGCAGACGTTCCGGATCCGCGTGCCGCAGTTCAGCCGCCTGGTGCAGCCGGCGAAGATGTACGAGGTGCTGCGGCAGCTCGTTGCGCTCGAGCGCGATTCCCACCTGCATTGGGTGCGCTGGGAGCAGCAGCTCCTGTTCCAGCAGGTGCTGATGATGCTCGCCGCCGGCGCCGACGCGCGTTCGCCGCGTCCGGGCGCCGTGGTGGCGGACCAGGCCGCGTCCTGGCTGCGGAAACACTACCGCGAGCGGCTGACGGCGAAGGATCTCGGCGAGGCGCTCAATTTTCACCCGGTGTACATCGCGCGCTGCATGAAGCGGCAGTTCGGCTGCTCGCCGATGGAGTATCTGCTGCAATACCGGCTCGATCAGGCGAAGCTGCTGCTGCTTCAGACCGATCTGCCGGTCGGCCAGATTGCGCAGGATGTCGGTTTCCATCAGGCCGCCTATTTCACCGCATGTTTCGTGAAAAATGAAGGGGTGACGCCCCGCGAGTATCGCCGGCGGTTTCTCCAGAATCCCGGCGCGGCGGGGCTTGATCCGATACCGACAACAACGGGAGGCGGGAATTGAGATGGAGAAGACGGCTTACGTAACGGGCTGCGACCGCGGGCTCGGCCTTGCGCTGGCGAAAGTGCTGCTGACCGAAGGGTACCGCGTGTTCGCGGGAAGCTACATCGCCGACTGGCCCGAACTCGGCGAACTGGCGGAGAAGGAGCCGAAGCTGCGCATCGTGCCGCTGGACATCGGCAGCGACAAATCGGTGCAGCGGGCGGCGGACATCGTGAAGGCGGAGACGGACCATCTCGACATCCTCATCAACAACGCGGCCATTTACCGGGACCGCTCGGAGGACATCTTCGGCGATCTGTACTTCGACGACATGCTGAACATGTACAACGTCAACACGCTCGGCACGCTGCGCGTCACCAACTCCGTCATCGACCTGCTGGTGAAGGGCGAAGGGAAGCGGCTCGTCAACATTTCGTCCGAGGCCGGCAGCATCGCCGACAACTGGCGGAAGCGCGAATACGGCTACTGCATGACGAAGGCGGCGGTCAACATGCAGTCCGCGATTCTGCAGAACCATCTGCAGGAATACGGCATCAAGGTGATGTGCTTCCATCCGGGGTGGGTGCGCTCCTGGATGTCGGGCAAGTTCAACGACAAGGCGACGGTCGAGGCGATCGACTCGGCGAAGGGCATCATCGCGCAGGTGCTCAAGCCGCAGGAGATTACGGCGCTGCCGTCGTACACGGACTACACGGGCAAACCGCTGCCCTGGTAAGTCTGCCGAATCCAGCGACCGGGAGGAACGATCGGAATGAAGAAGGTCATCGCCCTCGTCGGCGACTATTGGCATGCAGGAGATATGATTCGGGAAGCGCTGGGGCAGGCGGCGGAAGCGGCCGGCGGCATGGCGATCTCGTTCGCGGAGCACGGGGAGCTTGCGGATCGGCTGAAGGAGCGGCCGGACGCGGTCGTCCTGTTCAAACAGAACCCGCTGAACGGGCCGCAGGAACCGTTCGAGCCGTGGATGTCGCCCGAAATCGAGGCGGCGATCGCCGGGTATGTGAAAGACGGCGGCCGCTGGCTGGCCTGGCATACGGGTATGGCCGGCTATGACAAGGACGGCGCCTACGTCGACATGCTGCGCGGCCGCTTCCTGCACCACCCGAAAATGAACGACGTCACCTACACGCGCGCTTCGGACGGTGCCGAAGTGATGACGTTGTTCGACGAGCATTATTTTGTGGAAGTGGAAGAGTCCAGGACGAACGTGTTCCTGCGCTCGCGCTCGGCGGACGGCGAGTCGCTGGCCGGCTGGGAGCATGACTACGGAGCGGGCAAGGTGTGCTGCCTGACGCCCGCCCATGCCCGCGAAGCGCTGCTCGACCCGAAGTTCCAGGCGTTCCTGGCGGAGCGGCTGCGGCTGCTGTTGGCCTGACCGGACTCACACAGACGGAAATGATGTCAAATCAGATGAAAGCCATTGAAGAGAAAACGGACTTCGACTTCGGCTTCTCGATGGAGTTCGCGAGCCAGGCCGACTACGATGCGTACACCGCGCATCCGGATCACGTGAAGTTCGTCGAGGAGCGGTGGAAGAAGGAGGTCGTCCGCTTCCAGGAGATCGACTTCGTGAACGTCTGAGGCATGCGCTGACGGCGGTGCAGCGCAATAAGGTTTGAGAAAGCGCATGTTGGCGAAGACCGGCCTCTGCCTGCCCGGTACGCGGCAAGGGAGCCGGTTTTTTTGTTTTTTGTGAAGCGCATATCGGTCCGACGGAAGACGCAGAAAATGATTGAAAGGATAGTAATTGTTTCCTATACTTGGGATGCGCAAGTCCTGCTTGGGATCAAGGCAACCTGCGCGAAAGCGCAAGGGCGCAAAGCTACAGGGGCTAATCGGCGGGATGGACCGGACCTCCGCAATTCGGGCGGACGGGCGGTTCGCGCCGGATGCCAGCCAGCTGCCGAACAAGGAAGGAGGTCGCGTGGGGATGGATTCCGCTTTTTCGGAGCGAACATCCGGAAATTCAGGTGCGCATCAGGCCGAGGACAGAAAAGGCAGGTTGTGGCCGGCGGCTGCGAATTCGTACAAGGCGGCGGCAGGGAAAGCCGCGGGTCAGCAGGCGGCACAGCCCGGGAACGGGGAGCAGGGAAAGAAGCCGGTACCGATGCCGCCCGCGCTGATGGTCGGTGCGAAACTGGACGTTCGGGTATAATCGGACTGATCGGCAGAGAACGATTATTATAGGATAAATCCGTTGACAATTTGTTGAACGGCGTGATACTGTACGTCATAAAGATGACACATTGGCAACGGAAAGGAGCTGCGGGCGATGAACGGCAATCGGATGGATCATAACCTCCTTATGCCATCTGGAGGCGAGGCTCATAGTGCCCGCGGCCGCTTCATCCCGGCTCCGGCTAGTTGCCGGCGGTCCGCTGAATGAAGCGTTGACATGCGCATGCCGCGGGAGGGGCGCGGCGTGTACCCATAGCGGGAACTTGGGAGCACATCGCACCTTTTGCGATGTGCGTTTTGTTTTTGCGGTCGAGATCCAAGGACGGAGAGAGGAGAGACAGACATGCTGGCGGTGCTGCGCAAACTGGGCTGGTTCTTCAAGCTGGAACGCAAACGTTACCTCATCGCCTTCACGCTGCTTTTTGTCAGCAGCATCATCGAAGTGCTGCCGCCGATGATCGTCGGAGATGCGATTGACGCCATCTATCAGGGGACCATGACCTGGCAGAGTCTGACGATGACGCTGGCGGCGCTTGCCGGCCTGACGGTCATCGTCTATGTCATTTCCTATACATGGCACTACAACCTGTTCGGCGGTTCGTTCGTTGTGGAGCGGATGCTCCGCTCCAGGCTGATGCGGCATTTTCTGAAGATGACCCCGGCGTTCTTCCATAAAAATCGCACCGGGGATCTGATGGCGCGCGCGACGAACGACCTGAATGCGGTCAGCCTGACGGCCGGTTTCGGCCTGCTGACGCTGATGGACTCCACGCTGTGGATGGCGCTCTTGCTCTTCATGATGTCCGTGTTCGTCTCCTGGAAGCTGACCCTGATGGCGGTGCTGCCGCTGCCGATCATGGCCGTGCTTGCCAGTGTGTACGGCAATTGGATCCACAACCGGTTCACCGCGGCGCAGGACGCGTTCGGCGACATGAACGAGAGCGTGCTGGAGACGATCTCCGGCATTCGCGTCATCCGCGCCTATGTGCAGGAGCGGGCGCAGGAGCGCCGGTTTGCAGCGGTAACCGAAGACGTCTACAAGAAAAATCTGGCCGTCGTGCGCATCGAGGCGCTGTTCGAGCCGACGGTCGAAATTTTCGTCGGGGCGAGCTATCTGATCGGCCTCGGCTACGGAGCCTATCTCGTCTTCCACAACGAACTGACGATCGGCGGGCTCGTCACCTTCAACGTCTATCTCGGGATGCTGATCTGGCCGATGTTCGCGGTCGGCGAGATGATCAACATCATGCAGCGCGGCAACGCGTCGCTCGACCGGGTGAACGAGACGCTGAACTACAAGCCGGATGTGCCGGACGTGCCGGACGCGGAAGCGGCGATGGAGACGGAAGCGCCGGAGACGCCGGGCGACATCGTCTTCCGGAACGTGACGTTCCGCTACCCGGGGTCGCCGGTCGACAATCTGCGGGACGTCTCGTTTGTGTTGCGGCGGGGCGGAACGCTCGGCGTCGTCGGGCGGACCGGCGCCGGCAAGACGACGCTGATCCGCCAGCTGCTGCGCGAATATCCGTCGGGCACGGGCGAGATTGCGATCGGCGGCGTGCCGATCGAACGGATTCCGACGGACCGGCTCAAGTCGTGGTTCGGCTACGTGCCGCAGGAGCAGTTCCTGTTCTCGCGCTCGGTGCGCGACAACATCCTGTTCGCGCGCGACGACGCGGGCGAGGAGGAATTGGAGCGCGCGATCGAGGCGTCCGCGTTCAAGAAAGACCTGGCTTTCCTGCCGGACGGTCTGAATACGCTCGTCGGCGAGCGGGGCGTCGCGCTGTCGGGCGGCCAGAAGCAGCGCGTCGCGATCGCCCGGGCGCTCGTCCGGGATCCGGAGATTCTGATGCTCGACGACGCGCTGTCCGCGGTGGACGCGCGGACGGAGGCGGAGATCATCGCGAACATCCGGCGCGAGCGGCAGGGCAAGACGACGATCATCGTCACGCACCGGCTGTCCGCCGTCCAGCACGCGGACTGGATCGTCGTGCTCGACGACGGGCGGATCATCGAGGAAGGCACGCATGAGGAGCTTCTGGCGCGCGGCGGCTGGTACAAGGAACAGTACGAAAGGCAGCAGATGGAAGAAGCGGTTGGATCGGAAGCGGGTGATCATGCATGAGCACGGAAGACATTTTCGGGCGGGATCTGGACATCGACCGGGCGTCGGCCGGCAAGGGCGAGACGGTCAGGCGCCTGATCCGGTATGCCCTGCTGTACAAATGGCAGCTGCTCCTGGCCATCGTCATGCTGGCCATATCCGTCGCCACCAACCTGGCCGGCCCGTTCGTGGCGAAGCGGCTGATCGACGTGCATATTTCGGGCATCGAGCAGCCGTGGCATGAAGTGTCCGCGGAGGATGCCCATACGGCCGAATACGAGGGCAAGCTTTACAAACGGTCGGACCATTTCGCTCCCGGCGAGGAGCGGGGCGGAGAAGTCCGCATCCTGCAGATCGGGAGGGAATACTACTTCATTCCGCAGCCGGTCGCGTTCGACGGCGCCCGGACGGTGAACGAAGACGGCACGGTCACGATCGAACAGGGCGGGCAGACGGCCGTCTATCCGGCCGAGCGGATCGGCGCGAAGGAGATCTACCGGTTCTACCGTCCCGAAGTCGACGGCATGCTGCGGCTCTGCCTGTTCTATTTCGGGCTGACGGTGCTGTCGGCGTTCTTCGCTTACGGCCAGCGCTACTATCTGCAGGCGGCGGCGAACCGGATCATCCTGAAAATGCGCAGCGACGTGTTCGCCCAAGTGAACCGGCTGGCGGTCCGCTTTTTCGACAATCTGCCGGCCGGCAAAGTCGTCTCCCGCATCACGAACGATACGGAGGCGATCCGCGAGCTGTACGTGACGGTGCTGGCGAACTTTTTCACCGGCGGCGTCAACATGGTCGGCATTCTCGGCGCGATGTTCCTGCTGGATGTGCGGCTGGCGGCGATCTGCCTGATCATCATCCCGATCCTGGCGGTATGGATCCGGGTCTACGGCCGGTTCGCCCGGCGGTACAACCGCGTGATCCGCGCGACGCTGAGCGAGATCAACGGCCGGATCAACGAATCGATCCAGGGGATGGCCGTCATCCGGGCGTTCCGGCGCGAGAAGAAGGTGGAGGAAGAGTTCGAGGCGTACAACCACCGGAGCTTCGTCTACAAGAACAAGCTGCTCAGTCTGAACTCGCTGACCGGCTACAACCTGGTCGGCGTCATCCGGAACTTCGCCTATGTGGCGGTCATCTGGTATTTCGGCGCGGAGCGGCTGACCGGTCCGGAGGCGATCGTGTCGCTCGGCGTGCTGTACGCGTTCGTCGACTATCTGAACCGGCTGTTCGACCCGATCGTGAACATCGTCAACCAGCTGCCGAATCTCGAGACGGCGCTCGTCTCGGCCGAGCGGGTGTTCGTCCTGCTCGACGAGCCGGGCGAAGACGTGTCGGATGAACGGATTCCCCGCTATAAGGGCGATGTCGCGTTCCGCGACGTCTGGTTCTCGTACAAGGAAGGCGAACCGGTGCTGAAAGGCATCTCGTTCGAGGCGAAGCAGGGGCAGACGGTCGCGATCGTCGGCCATACCGGTTCGGGCAAAAGCTCGATCATCAACCTGCTCTTCCGCTTCTACGATCCGGACAGCGGCAGCGTCACCATCGACGGCGTCGACGTGCGGGATATCCCGCGGCAGGCGCTCCGGGCGCATATGGGCATCGTGCTGCAGGATCCGTTCCTGTTCACCGGCACGGTCGAATCGAACATTACGATGGGCGATTCCCGGATCACGCGCGAGAAGGCCGCGAAGGCGCTGGCCGAAGTCGGCGGCGACCGGGTGCTGAAAGCTCTGCCGCGCGGCATCGACGAGCCGGTGCTGGAGAAGGGCAGCACGCTGTCGGCCGGACAGCGGCAGCTGATCTCGTTCGCCCGCGCGCTCGCGTTCGACCCGGCGATCCTCATCCTCGACGAGGCGACAAGCAACATCGATACGGAGACGGAAGCGATCATCCAGGAAGCGCTCGAGGTCGTCAAGCAGGGGCGGACGACGTTCATCGTCGCGCACCGTTTGTCGACGATCAAGAACGCCGATCTGATTCTCGTGCTCGACCGCGGCGTCATCGTGGAGCGGGGAAATCACGAGTCGCTGATGGAGCGGCGCGGCAAGTATTATCAAATGTATCAGCTGCAGCAGGGAGAGGCTTCCGCCGCGGGCGCCGCGGCAGGCGCCGGACCGGCAAAGTGAAGAGGACGGGGAACCCCGGGACCGCATGAAGCGGGACCGGGGTTTTCTGTTTGTGAAACTCGGAAACTCATACACAAAAAAAGATGGAGGATATCCAACGGCCGTATCCTTATCCGCTTACAACATCGGCTCTATAATACTGATGGCGTTTACAATACATGTGCATGGCAAGACGGATGTGCATTGAAAAGGGAGGAAGGAAAGTAGAGATGAAGAGAACACTGGCATTGCTCACCGCGATCATCATGCTCGCATCGCTGCTGGCGGCCTGCGGGGGGAGCAACAAGGACAACAACTCCGGCTCCAACTCGTCGACGGGCGGCAACACGTCGAGCAACACGGAAAGCACGGGCAACTCGGGCGGATCTTCCGGCTCGGGCGAGAAGATCAAGATCAACCTCTGGTCGTTTACGGACGAAATTCCGAAGATGGCGGAAAAGTACGTTCAACTGTTCCCCGAGAAGAACGTCGAATTCAATCCGACCATCATCGCCACCACGGAAGGCGCGTATCAGCCGGCGCTTGACCAGGCGATTGTCGGCGGCGGCAGCGACGCTCCGGACATCTATGCTGCCGAAGCGGCGTTCGTTCTGAAGTACGCGCAAGGCGACATGTCCGATTTTGCGGCTGCTTATGCCGATCTGGGTCTCACCGACGACATGGTGAAGGAAGCCGGCATCGCCGAGTACACGGTTGAAATCGGCTCCAAGGACGGCGTGCTGAAAGCGCTTGGCTATCAGGCAACCGGCGGCGCGTTCATCTATCGCCGCTCGATCGCTAAGGATGTCTTCGGCACAGACGATCCGCAAGTCATCAAGGACGAGATCGGCCCGGGTTGGGACAAATTCTTCGAAGCGGCCGAGAAGCTGAAAGCGAAAGGCTATGCGATCGTCTCCGGCGACGGCGACATCTGGCACCCGATCGAGAACAGCTCGGACCAGGGCTGGATCGTTGACGGCAAACTGCACATTGATCCGAAGCGTGAAGCATTCCTCGACATGTCCAAGCGTCTGAAGGACAACGGTTATCACAACGACACCCGCGACTGGCAGGAAGCCTGGTTCGCCGACATGAACGGCAGCGGTCCGAAACCGGTATTCGGTTTCTTCGGTCCGGCATGGCTCATCAACTATGTCATGAAGGACAATGTGGGCGACACCTTCGGCGACTGGGCGGTCACCGAGCCGACGACGGGCTTCTTCTGGGGCGGCACCTGGCTGCTGGCCAACAAGGAAGTGCTCAAGGACGAAGCGAAGAAGCAAGCGGTCGCCGACTTCATCAAGTGGGTAACACTGGATACGTCCGAGACGGGTCTGCAATACTTCTGGGCGAACGGCACGATGGTCGAAGGCGAGCAAGGCACGAAGGACTCCGTCGCATCCTCCGTCGTCATGGAGAAATCGAACGGCGAACTCGACATCCTCGGCGGTCAGAACATGTTCGACGTGTTTGTGCCGGCGAACGCCAACGCAACGGGCAAAAACCTGACGCAGTATGACGAATCGATCAACCTCATTTGGCGCGACCAAGTCCGCGAGTACGCTGCCGGCAACAAGAGCCGTGAGCAGGCGCTTGCCGACTTCAAGAAACGGGTCAAAGACGAACTGGGCATTGACAGCGAGTAAGGGCGCCTTGACGGGGCGGCGGGTGGGTATCCCCCGCCCCTTTAACATCATCGGGAGGTGATCGATTTTGCGCCGGCGCAGCAAACTCCACTATTCCAGGTACGGCTATCTCTTCTGCCTTCCCTTCGTATTGGCGTTCCTGGTTTTTTCGCTGTATCCGATCCTGTACACGGCATTCATCGGGTTTACCGACATGAAAGGCGTCGTCCCGAAAACGCCCCACATTCTGGACGATCCGCTGGAAAACTTCAAAAACCTGCTGTTCGAAAATGAGCTGTTCCGGATGTCGCTCATGAATACGGCGCTCATCTGGATCGTGAACTTCATCCCGCAACTGGGGCTCGCGCTCCTGCTCACCGCCTGGTTCACGAACAAGCGGCTCAAACTGCGGGGACAGGGCGCGTTCAAAATTTTGTTCTACATGCCGAACATCATCACGGCCGGCACGATCGCCGTGCTGTTCAGCTCGCTGTTCGCGTATCCGATCGGCCCGATCAACAGCATGTACCAAATGTTCGGCTGGTCGAACGAGGCGATCAATTTTCTCCAGGACAAGACGACGGCGAGGGGGATCGTGGCGTTCATCCAGTTCTGGATGTGGTACGGCCATACGATGCTGATCCTGATCGCGGGCGTGCTGGGGATCAACCCGGCGATCTATGAGGCGGCGGCCATCGACGGCGCGAACGGATTCCAGACGTTCTTCCGGATTACGCTGCCGAGCCTCCGGACGATCATGCTGTTCACGCTGATCACGTCGATGATCGGCGGTCTGCAAATGTTCGACATTCCGCAGTTGTTCTTGGCGGGCCAACCGGACAACTCAACCTACACCGCCACGATGTTCATCTATTCGCAGGCATTCAGGGGCAGCTACCTGTACAACCGCGCAGCCGCGGCCAGCATGATTCTGTTCGTGATCGCGGCCGTACTGTCGGCGTTCCTGTTCTATCTGATGCGCGACCGCGACGCGGCGCGTCTCAAACGGGAAGAGCGGCGGATTCGCAAAGCGGCGAAAGCGGCGTCACAAGGGGGCGTAACGCATGCATAGTCAACTGAGGAAGAGCAACGCCATCGCCCTGAACATCAATCGAACAATCATTTATATCGTCTGCATCTTCCTGGCTCTGCTCAGCATCGCGCCATTCTGGATCATGTTCGTGAACGCGACGCGTTCGACGTCGGAGATCCAGCAAGGCTTGGCCATTCTGCCTTCGGGGCATCTCATGAGGAACCTGGAGATTCTGCTCGACAAGAGCTTCGATCCGATCACCGGGTTCGTGAACTCGTTCATCATCGCCGCGGGCGCGACGTTGTGCGCGGTCTATTTCTCCTCCCTGACCGCATACGGGCTCGTGGCATACAACTGGAAGCTCCGACAGCCGTTCTTCACGTTCATTATTCTGGTGATGCTGATTCCGGCGCAGGCGAGCGCGGTCGGTTTCTACCAGTTCATGTACAAGCTCGGCTGGACGAACAACCATCTGCCGCTCATTCTGCCCGCGATTGCGTCGCCGGCGATCGTGTTCTTCATGCGCCAATATCTGATCGGCGCGCTGTCGTTCGAAGTCGTGGAGTCGGCGCGGGTGGACGGATCCGGCGAATTCGCCACATTCAACCGGATCATCCTGCCGATCATGATGCCGGCGGTGGCGACGCAGGCGATCTTCGTCTTCGTGGCGAACTGGAACAACCTGTTCATGCCGCTCATTCTGCTGACACAGAAGGAGAAATACACGCTTCCGATCATGGTCAGCCTGTTGCGCGGCGACATTTACCGGACGGAGTACGGTTCCATCTATCTCGGACTGTCGCTGACGGCAATCCCGCTGTTCATTATCTACTTCCTGCTGTCCCGGTACATCATCGAAGGCGTGGCGTTGGGCAGCGTGAAGGAGTAAGGTCAACCGAGTCTGCGCAGCAGCGGCTCGACCTGTTCCGTCCAGCCGCTGTCGGCCTCGTCGGCAAGCAGCGTATGCCAGCCGAAGGTTTCCGCCGCGCGCAGGTTGTCCGGGTGGTCATCGACGAACAGGACGGGCGCGCCGGGCGGTATCTTCGCAGCTGCCGTCTCGTAGATTCTCGGGTCCGGCTTGAAGAAGCCGGCCTCGCTTGAAATCGTAATGCCGGAGAAAAGCCGGATGCGGTGATCCAGCTGCGGCAGGAGCCATTCCGCGCGGTGGTTGCTCAGAATATGCAGATCGGCGAGGCTGCTCCATGCCTGAAGATGATTCAGCGCCGGGAGCGGCTTCATGCTGTCCAGAAGCGCCTGACGGGCCGATGCAATATCCAGGCCGGGCCAGGCGGCGGACAGCCAGGCCCAGAAGTCCGGCTCCGATATGCCGCCGGACCAGAGCGGGCCGCGCATCTCCCGGCGGTAGCGGGCGCGGAGTTCGTCGAAGGGCGTGCCGGCCAGCTCGGCCAGCGACCGCCAGAACGAACCCAGGTTGGTCAGCAGCACGCCGCCGGCATCAAGGACAAGCTGGGGTTTCAGGGGCATCCGGATTCATCTCCCATAGTTGTGCCCGATGCGAATGGCCGCGTCGGGCCTCTTTCTGTCTTGTGTGACCCAAGACCGCCGGTTACCGGGCGGTCTTCTCGTTATCATGCGCCCTTATGGTCCGGGGCAAGGCCGAGGGAGGCGAGCGCGGACAGCACCCGCGCTTTCAGCGCCTGCTTCGCCTCCGGCTCGAGGAAGGCCGCATCCGCCGCGTTCAGGACGAGCGCCGCGATCTCCCGCGGCGCCATGTCCAGCCGCTCATGCAGCAGCCGGTACTCGTCCGCGATCGTCGTGCCCGATACCGTCGGATTGTCCGTGTTCGCCGTGACGACGAGCCCTTCGGCCGCGTAGCGGCGGAGCGGGTACGCGGCCCACCCGGGAACCGCCCGCGTCTGGATGTTGCTCGTGGGACACATCTCGAGCGGAATCCGGCGTTCTCTGAGCATTGCGAGTATCTCCGGGTCCTCCCGGGCGCGGACGCCGTGGCCGATCCGAACGGCGCCGAGCCGTTCGACGGCTTCGCGGATGCTCTCGGGTCCGGCCGCTTCGCCGGCGTGAATCGTGACCGGCAGGCCGAGCGCGGCGGCCGCTTCGAACACCCGTCGGAAGGCGGATGTCGGGAAGCGCGACTCGTCCCCGGCAAGGTCGACGGCGCCCACGCCGTGCCCGGCGAAACGCGCGGCCGCCTCGACGGCGGCGATGTTCACCGCCTCGTCATGATGGCGCATGCAGATGACGATGGCGCGCGCCGGAATGCCGCATTCGGCTTCGCCGCGCCTGAGGCCCGCGATGACGCTGCGGATGGCGTCGTCCGCGCTCAAGGATTCCCGGGTATGCAGCATCGGGGCGAAGCGGACTTCAACGTACAGGCCGCCGCTGTCCGCCGTCTGCCGCACGCATTCGAAGGCGACGAGCTCGAGCGCTTCCGCATCCTGCAGATGGGGAAGCACGAAATCAAATTTGGTCAGGTACTCGGTCAGGTTCGCGTTGTCGGGCGCCGCCTGCATATACGGCAGCAGCCGCTCCGGCTCCGTCTCCGGAAGCGGTCGCTTCCGCTCGCGGGCCAGGCGGATCAGCGTCTCCGGCCGGACGCAGCCGTCCAGATGGAGATGGAGATCGATCTTCGGCATGGCCGCGATCAGGTCCAAAGGCCTGGTCATCAAGAACTTCCTCCTCTCATTGTCTGCGCGGTCTCCGGGCGGGAACGTCTCCCGGCAGCGCCTTGTTTTTCCCCCATCGTAATGGCAGCCGGGGGCCGTGTCAACTTGCTTAACAAGCATAGACATTCGCGCGGGATTTTCGGATAATGGAAATATAAGTGTTAACACAATGTAAGTAATGCCGAGGTGGGGAAAGTTGAAGCTGACCTATTATGGCCACAGTTGTGTTCTGGTCGAAACATCCGGCCGGAGACTCATTATCGATCCGTTCCTGACCGGCAATCCGACGGCGCCGGTTGCCGCCTCCGAAGTCCGGGCGGACTATGTGCTGCTCACGCACGGGCATAACGACCATGTCGGCGACGCCTTTGAAATTGCGAAACGCTGCGATGCGGTCGTTATCGCGCCGTTCGAACTGGCCACTTATGCCGGCTGGCAAGGCTGCAAGATGCATCCGATGCATATCGGGGGCGGGCACGCGTTCGAATTCGGCACGGTGAAGCTGACGCCTGCGCTGCACGGGTCCGGCTATGAAGTGGCGGGCGAGCAACGCTTCGTCTATATGGGCATGCCGTCGGGCCTGCTTCTGACCAGTGAAGGCCGAACGATCTATCACGCGGGCGATACGGCGCTGTTCGGCGACATGAAGCTCATCGGTGAGCGCCATTCGATCGACCTCGCGTTCCTGCCGATCGGCGACAATTTCACGATGGGGCCCGACGATGCGCTGACGGCCGCGGAATGGCTCCGCGCGGCTCGGGTCGTTCCCGTCCATTACAATACGTTCCCGCTCATTGAGCAGGACGGGCAGGCATTTGCCGGCCGGCTGAAAGCCGCCGGCATCGAAGGGATTCCGCTGGCGCCCGGCGAATCGATCGAACTGTAAGCGGCTTGCCGCTTTGCAAGCCGCATGCGCGGCGCGTCGGCGGCCCAGGATGAAGCCGCCTCATCCCGACGTCCGGATGTAAACGATTCCAACCACGCAAAAGGGGTGAGCGGGATTGCGATACTTGCTGAAATATTTGAAACCGTATCGTCTGGCCGCGGGCATTGCCCTCATCCTGATGCTGGTGGAACTCGTCGTCGAGCTGTGGCATCCGGTTCTGATGGCCCGCATCATCGATGAAGGCATCCTGCCCCGGGATACCGGCGCGGTGCTCAGGATCGGCGCCTGGATGACGCTGCTTGCGCTGCTCGGCTTCGCTTCGGGCATCGTGAACAGCTACTTCGCCGCGCATGTGAGCCAGGGCTTCGCCTTCGACGTCCGCGCCGGGATGTACGAACGCGTGCAGTCTTTTCCTTACGCCGTGTTCAGCCGCTTCTCCGCCGCAACGCTCATGACCCGGATGACGAGCGATGTCGCCCAGGTGCAGAACGCGGTGTTCATGAGCCTGCGCGTCATGATGCGGGCTCCGCTGATCATGGCCGGCGGCCTTATCATGGCGCTGGCCATCAATGTCCGGCTCGGACTGGTCCTGCTCCTGATCTCGCCGGTGCTGTTCACGGTTCTCGTCTGGATGATGAACCGCGGGTTCAAGCTGTTCCAGGCGGTGCAGGCCCGGCTGGACCGGACGAACGGGCTGCTGAGGGAAAACCTGCTCGGCATGCGGCTCATCAAGGCGATGGTTCGCTACGCCCGCGAGCGGGAGCGGTTCATGCAGGCGAATGAAGATCTGATGACGCGCACGATCTCCGCCATCCGGGTCGTCGAACTGACGGTGCCGGCTCTGCTTATGGTCATGAATGTCGGCATTCTATTGCTGCTCTGGTTCGGCAGCGCGGAAGTGCAGGCGGGCCGTGCGGAAGTCGGCGAGATCGTCGCCGTTGTCAACTATGCGATGCGCATCATGGCCGCATTTTCCATGCTGTCCTGGATCGTGACAGGTCTGGCCCGGGCGAGGGCGTCGGCCGGCCGGATCACGGAAGTGCTGAAGACGGAGGAGAAGGAGACGACGACTCGCGCAGAAGGCTCCGGCGAAGACGGGAGGCAGGAGAATGCGGCCTCGTCGCCTTCCGCTCCGGACGAAGGCGCGGAGATCGCGTTCGAACGCGTCACATTCCGCTATCCGGGAATGGCCGACCCTGCGCTGGACCGGATCTCGTTCACCGTTCGGCCGGGCCAGACGGCGGCCATTCTCGGCGCGACCGGCTCCGGCAAGTCATCGCTCATCCAGCTCATCCCGCGGCTGTTCGATCCCGACGAAGGCGCCGTGCGGATCGACGGACGGGATGTCAGAACCTGCGATCCGGAATGGCTGCGCGCGCAAATCGGCTATGCGCCGCAGGAAGTGGTGCTGTTCTCGGGGACGGTGCGCGACAACCTGCTCTGGGGCAAGGATGACGCCAACCGGGAGGAGATTGTGGAAGCGGCGCGCGCCGCGCAGATCCATGAGACGATCATGCGGCTGCCGAACCAGTACGAGACGATGATCGGGCAGAAGGGCGTCAATCTGTCCGGCGGCCAGAAGCAGCGGCTCTCGGTGGCGCGGGCGCTCCTTCGCAAGCCGCGGGTGCTGCTGCTCGACGACAGCACGAGCGCCCTCGACGCGAAGACGGAGGCGGCGCTGCTGGCCGCGCTGAAAGCGTACCGCTGCACGATTCTGCTCGTCACACAGAAGATATCGGCGGCCATGCAGGCGGATGTTATCCTTATCCTTGAGGACGGCCGGCTTCACGCGATGGGGACGCACGAAGAGCTGCTCCGGACGTCGCCGCTGTATGCGCGCATCATCCGGTCGCAGTACGGAGAGGAGGCGGCACACCGTGGCTGACCGCGGCGGCAAGCGCGGGCAGCGGCCGAAACAATGGGTTCCGACCCTGCTCCGCATCTGGTCGTATCTGGCCGATCACAAACGGCTGCTCACGGCCATCTTCGCCATGACGGCGATCAGCTCGACCCTCGGGCTGCTCGGCCCCTATCTGCTGGGCAGGGCGATCGACGATTATTTTGTGCCCGGCGATTACAAGGGGCTCGCGCTGCTGATCCTCGTGCTCGGCGCATCCTACATCGCGCAGGGCGCGGCCGGCTGGCTGCAGAACTTCTGGATGATCGGCGTCGCGCAGCGCACTGTCGCGAAGCTGCGGGCCGATCTGTTCGACGCGCTCCACCGGCTGCCGATCGCGTACTTCACGAAGCGGCAGCACGGCGAACTGATGAGCCGCATGACAAGCGACATCGAGAACGTGAGCCAGACGCTGAACAGCTCCTTCATCCAGCTCATCTCCAGCCTGCTCACATTCGCGGGGATGCTCGGGCTCATGATCTGGCTCAGCCCGATCATGACGCTGATCACGCTGACGATCGTGCCGGTCATGTTCGCCGGCATGCGCTGGATCACGAACCGGACCGGCCGTTATTTCAAGGAGACGCAGCGCAACACGGGAGCGCTCAACGGTTTCGTTGAGGAAACACTATCCGGGCAGCGCATTGTGAAAAGTTTCTCGCGCGAGCGGGCTGTCATCGACGCGTTCATGGCGAAGAACGCCAAACTGCGCGAGTCCGCTTACCGGGCGTAAGTCTATTCCGGCTTCATCCCGAAGCTGATGAACATGCTGAACAACTTGAGCTTCGCCGTCGTCGCCGGGGCCGGAGGCCTGCTCACGCTGAAAGGGATCGTCTCGGTCGGGATCATCGTGACGTTCGCCGAGTACGCGCGGCAGTTCACCCGGCCGCTGAACGATCTGGCGAACCAGTTCAACACGTTCCTGTCGGCCGTCGCCGGCGCGGAACGGGTATTCGAGGTGATCGACGAACAGGAGGAGACGGTGGACGAACGGGGTGCGGTGCCGATCGGACAGGTGAAGGGCGAGATCGTCTTCGACAACGTCTCGTTCTCCTACGAGCCGGGCGTGCCGACGATCGAAGGCGCATCGTTCCGCGCCGCAGCGGGTGAAATGATCGCCCTGGTCGGACCGACCGGCGCGGGCAAGACGACGATCGTGCAGCTGCTTGCCCGATTCTACGAGCCGGACAGCGGGCGGATTCTGATTGACGGCCGGGACATTCGCGGCATTACGCGCAAGTCGCTCCGGAAAGCGATGGGATTCGTGCCCCAGGACGTCTTCCTCTTCGAGGGGACGATCCGGGAGAACATCCGTTACGGCCGGCTCGACGCGACGGATGAGGAAGTCGAACAGGCGGCCCGGGAAGCGAACGCGCACCGGTTCATCATGAAATTGCCGCACGGATACGATACGATGCTGCGGCAGGACGGCAGCGGCATCAGCCAGGGACAGCGTCAACTGCTGGCCATCGCGCGCATGATCCTTGCCGATCCGGCCATCCTCGTGCTCGACGAGGCGACGAGCAGCATCGACACGATTACGGAATTACATATCCAGGAGGCGCTGTACCGGCTGATGGCCGGGCGCACGAGCATCGTCATCGCGCACAGGCTGAACACGATCCGGCGTGCTGACCGCATTCTGGTGCTGGACAGAGGCCGCATCATCGAGCAGGGGAGCCACGAGGAATTGATGGCGCTTTCCGGTTTCTACAGCAGCCTCGTGCGCAGCGGGCAGCAGGCGGCATTCGCAGGCTCGGAATAAGCAGTGGTGTACGCGGATCCCGCGAACAGCGTATAAGCAGCATCAATCAACCAGGCCATTCGATTCGATACGGGAGCGTGCAGCGATGCGGAATCGGAAGGAACGGGAACACGGCTGCCGCATGACGGGTGACCTGTTCGCCCCGCTCATCCGGCAATCGGATGACATCTACGTCAGCTTGAATTCGGACATGACTATCGAATACGTATCGCCGTCGGTCGAACGCGTGTTGGGATACCGTCCGGAAGAAGTGACGGGCAAGTCGGGCGTGCTGTACATTCTGCCCGAAGACCTGTCGCGGATCGGGATTCATCTCCTGCCCGCCGACCATGACGACGGAACGGAAGAAGCAGCGTCAATTGTGCCGCATGTCGCCGAAGTGACGGAGGATTATCAGGCGAACTTCGGCGTCCGGGATATCCGTGTGCGCCATCGGGACGGCCGTTACATCTGGTGCAGGGCGACGTTCAGCATCGTGCGGGATGAGCTGGGAGCGGTCGAGCGGATCGTCGCCATCGGCCGCGATATTACGGACAAGAAACGGTCGGAAGAGGAACTGCGGCGAAGCAGGGCAAGTCTGCAGCTTGCGCATCGCATTGCGGGTCTCGGCCATTTCGAATGGTATCCCGAGACGAATGAATTGTACTGGTCCGACGAAATGTACGCCGTCTTCGGCTTCAGCCGGACCGATTTCGCCAGCGATTGGGAAGCGTACGAGAAGATTGTGCATCCCGAGGACAGACCCGTTCTGCGGGAATATTTTGTCGAGCGGCTCCGCGAAACGGACCAAGAACTGAAGTGCGAATATCGCATCTTCATGCCGGACGGGAGCGTCCGGACCATTCAGACGATCGGCAAATGGATGAGGGACGAGTACCGCCAAGCCCCGCTGCTGGTCGGCATCGTGCGGGACATTACGATCGAGAGCCGGACCGAGGAGCTGCTGCGCACGTCGGAGAAGCTGAAGATGGCCGGACAGCTTGCCGCGGGCATCGCCCATGAGATTCGCAACCCGCTGACATCGCTGAAAGGTTTCTCCAAGCTGCTCCGCAAGGCGACCGGCGAGCAGGCCGACCGGTATTACGAGATCATGGACCAGGAATTTGTCCGGATCGAGATGATCCTCGGCGAGCTGCTCGTGCTGGCCAAGCCGCAGGCCTCCGTCTACCAGGATTGGGACATCCGGCTGATCGTGCACGAGGTCGCCGATCTGCTCAGCAGCCAGGCCATTCTGAACAACGTGATCATCCAGGAGCAGGCGACTCCGGAAGCGTGCATTGTCCGCTGCGACAAAAATCAGCTGAAGCAGGTGTTCATGAACGTCGTGAAAAACGCGATCGAGGCGATGCCGTCCGGCGGCCTGCTGATCATCTCGATCGAGCGGGATGAAACGGACGTGCTCGTGCACGTCATCGATCAGGGAAGCGGCATTCCGGAAGACCAGCTGCGCCGGCTCGGGGAGCCGTTCTTCACGACGAAGGAGAAGGGTACGGGTCTCGGACTCATGATCAGCCACAAAATCATCGAGGAACACGATGGGAATATCCGTTATGTCAGCCGGAGCGGTGAAGGAACGACCGTGTCAATCCGGCTGCCGCAGTCTTGTGCGGAACAGTAGAAGCCGCCCGCCGCGAGAGTGGCAGACTCCCGCGGAGCGCGGCTTTTATTTAAAGATAAGACTTTATAAGTTTCACGCTTATAACCGGCTTATCTTTCACCGCAAAACGGACGCGCCCGCCCGGGAGGACGGCGCCAGCCGTTTTTGCTTGTTTGCGGGCGCCGGGAATCGCGTTTGACGGGGCCAGAGGGGATGTGATAAAGTTTTACTGTAAAATTGTTCGACCGTCGAACTATCTTCGGACGGCAGGAGGGGAGGGACGAGCGGTGAAGCGCGAGGCAGGAGACGGGCAGATGGATCAGGATCTGCTGGCCTCCATTATCAAGAGATATGAAGAAGCGACGTACCGCATGCATCGGCGTGTGAACGCCCTGTTGCGCAGATGCATCGGCGATGAAGACATCACGCTGGATCAATATTTGGTCATCCGCTATCTTCGCATGAAAGGCCGGTCGATCTCATCGGAGCTGGCCGACGTGTTCGGCGTCGGCAAAAGCTCGATTACGGCGATCATGACGCGGCTGTCCGACAAGCGGTTGATCGAGCGGATTCCGGACGTGAAGGATCGGCGGGTCATCTATCTGTCGCTGACCGAGGCGGGCCGGAAGCTGGCCGAGATGATCGATGACCGGATAAGGGAGCGGCTGTCGACGGTCATGAACCAAATCAGCCGGGAAGAAGCGCTGCAATTTGTCGGCACCTGCGAGAAGGTGGCGGAAGTGTTGGCGGATATGGAAGGAAGGGGCAGAGCAACCATATGAGACAAATCGTAAGATGGCGCTGGCTGGTGCTGGCGCTTTGGCTTGCCGCGGCGGCGGGCCTGCTTATGACGTCGCCGAATCTGGCCGAACTGGTGCGGGAGCACGGGCAGATTTCGGTGCCGGACGGCTATCCGTCCGTCATCGCCGACGAGATGCTTGACGATTTGGGGGAAAGCGGGAATTCGACGGTTCTCGTTTTCCACCGCGAGTCAGGCTTGTCCGACGACGATCTTGAGGCGGTGAAAGCCGGGATCGAGAAGCTTCAGCACGACGGCGGCACGTATGGCGTCGTGTCGGTGACGTCGCCGTTCGACAGCGAAGAACTGGCGGCGAAGATGATATCCGAAGACGGGACGACCGTGCTCGCCTTGCTGAATGTCGAGTTCGGCGACCGGACGGCGGAGGAACAGCAGGATGTGCTGTACGGCGCGCTGTCGGACATCGACGTCGACCACTATATCACCGGCGGCTGGGTCATTGCGGAAGATGTCATCCAGAGCTCCGAGGAAGGCGTGAAGAAGACCGAGCTCATTACAATCGTCTTCATCCTTGTCATTCTGATCGTGGTCTTCCGGTCGGTCGTCGCGCCGCTCATTCCGCTGCTCACCGTCGGGCTCAGCTATCTGGTGTCCCAGTCGGTCGTGGCCTACCTGGCGGAGTACGCGGACTTCCCGCTCTCCAACTTCACGCAGATCTTCATGGTCGCGGTCATGTTCGGCATCGGGACGGACTACTGCATTCTGCTGATCAGCCGGTTCAAGGAGGAGCTGGCGCAAGGCGGCGGCAAGGTCGACGCCATTCTCCGCACTTATCGGACCGCCGGAAAGACGGTGCTGTTCGCGGGGCTGGCGGTGCTCGTCGGCTTCACGTCGATCGGGTTGTCGACGTTCTCGCTGTACCGTTCCGCCGTCGCGGTCGCGGTCGGCGTCGCGGTCATGCTGATCGCGCTCGTCACGATCGTTCCGTTCTTCATGGCGGTGCTGGGCAAGGCGCTGTTCTGGCCGCTGCGGGGTTCGCTGGAGCATAAGGAGAGCCGGCTGTGGGGCACCGTCGGTTCGTTCGCCCTCCGGCGGCCGCTCGGCGCGCTGGCGATCATCGCCGTGCTGGCCGTGCCGCTGCTCGTCGGCTACAAGAACGCCGTCACGTTCAACCAGCTCGACGAAATCGGCGACCGTTACGGTTCGGTGCGCGGGTTCAACATCATTTCGGACAGCTTCGGTCCCGGGGAGACGCTGCCCACGACGGTCGTCTGGCGCAGCGAGACGCCGCTCGACACGCCGGAAGGGCTGGCCGCGATCGAACAGGTGTCGCGTCGGCTGCTGGAGACCGAAGGCGTGGCGTCGGTGCGCAGCGCCACCCGGCCGACCGGCGAGCCGCTTGAGCAATTGCAGGTGGTAAGCCAGGTGTCGGAGCTGGACAGCGGTCTCGAGCAGGGCGGAGACGGGCTGAGCCAGATCGGCGCCGGGCTGGAGGAAGCGAGCGAAGAGCTGGCCGCGAACGCGCCGCAGCTTGAGGAAGCGGTAGGCGGCGCCGAACGGCTGGCGCAGGGCACGAGCGAGCTGAAGGCCGGACTCGAGCAGCTCGAGGGCGGGCTGCGCCAGCTCGAACAGGGGCTGCGCAGCGGCGAAGCCGGCGCGGGCGAGCTGGCATCCGGCGCCGCGGAAGCGCAGGCGGCCGCCGAACAATTGGCCGCCGCGGCGGAAGAATTGCTCGCCGGATACGAGGAAATGGCCGGCGGTCTGGATCAACTGAAGGCCGGCTATGACGAGATCGCAAGCAAGCACGATGAACTGGCCGAGGGGCTGGCCGGGCTGTCGGCCGGACTTGACGGACTGCCGCAGAAGTATCCCGAACTGGCGGCGGACGAAGATTTTCTGCGCCTGCAAGGCACGGCGAAGCAGCTGCACGAAGGCGCGGCCCGGCTCGGCGCGTCGCTGGCGCAGCTGAATGAGCAGCTCGGCGGGCTGGGCGCCGGCCTTGGGCAGGCGAACGAGGGGCTGCGCCAGGCGGCCGCGGGCCAGCGGGAATTGGCCGGCGGGCTCAAGCAGATTGCCGCGGGACTGAAGGAACTGCAGTCGGGCATCGCGCAGGCCGCCGCCGGCCAGGGCGCCATCCTGGAGCGCCTCCCCGAAATGAAGGGCGGCGCGGCGCAGCTCGCGGACGGCCAGGCCGAGCTGGCGGACGGCCTGGCCGGGCTGATCGATCAGCTCGGCGAGCTGACCGACGGCCTCGGGCAATCGGCGGACGGCATCAAGCAGGTGACGGCCGGCCTGGAGTCGGCGCGGGAATATTTGACCGGTCTGTCCTCGTCGCCCGACCCGCAGCTGGCGGGCTGGTATCTGCCGGAGGAAGCGATCGCTTCGGAAGAGTTCCGGCAGGCGCTCGACATCTATATGAGCAGCGACCGGCGGACGGTGAAGTTCGAGGTCGTGCTGGAACACCATCCGTACTCCGTCGAGGCGATGGATACGGTCGACCGGCTGTCGGCCGCCGCGCCGGGCATGGCGGAAGGCACGCCGCTGGAAGGCGCCGATGTCGCGGTCGGCGGCATTTCGAGCGTGAACAATGACCTGCGGCATGTGACCGAAGACGACTATTCGCGCACGGTCACGCTGATGCTGATCGGCCTGGTGCTCATCCTCGTCGTCCTGTTCCGCTCGCTGGTCATGCCGATTTACCTCGTGCTGTCGCTCATCCTGACCTACTACATGTCGGTGGCGGCGGCGGAAGTGCTGTTCGTGCGGATGCTCGACATGACGGGCCTCGGCTGGGCGGTGCCGTTCTTCGCCTTCGTCATGCTGCTGGCGCTCGGCACCGACTACAGCATCTTCCTGATGGACCGGTTCCGCGAATACCGGGATCTGCCGGCCGGCGAAGCGATTCTGAACGCGATGAAGAACATGGGCTCCGTCATCGTGTCGGCGGCGATCATTCTCGGCGGCACGTTCGCGGCGATGCTGCCGTCGGGCGTCATGTCGCTGCTGCACATCGCGACTATCGTACTGGCCGGGTTGTTCCTCTATGCGCTCATCATGCTGCCGCTGTTCATACCGGTCATGGTGCGGCTGTTCGGATCGTTCAACTGGTGGCCGTTCATGGGGCGGCGCGCCCGCAACGATGCGGACGCCGGCCTGGGGGCGTGAATCGGCCGAACCTCAAAAAAATCGCCGTCCCTCCCGCTTTGCAACAAGCGGATGGGACGGCTTTTTCTCTTTACGAGAGCAGCGAGATGACCAGCAGCTCATACAGGACGAGCGGCAGAATCGTGTTGTAATACGGATTGAACGGCACGAACGGATTCCAGAACGCGCGGTATCCCGGTGCGTCCAACTCCAGGTACAGGATGCAGCCTTCGTGATGGCGGATGATGCCGTCATAGACGCCGCCGTCCATCGTCTGCACCCGAACCATGCGGCCGGCGTACATGTCGCAAATCTCGCACAGCCGCTTCTTCATCGACCGCAAGGACTCGGCGGCGGTCGAATCCGCGCGGTAAATGACCTTCGGTTGCTTCTCCATGTGGTCCAAATGCCTCCCAACAGCAGTTATTTGCTGTCAAGATATGCATTCGCCCAGATCAAGGTGCAGGACACGGGATTCCCCGCGCCATCCCGCCGCCCGTCTCAGCCGTCCGTCCGATAGACGACCAGAATGGCGGTCCGCTGATGCTGCGCGCCATGGGCGCCGGTCTTCGTGTAGGAACCGTAGCAGACGTTGATGACCTGGTCTTCGCGCAGGGTGGCGAGAAAATCGTTCACTTTCTTCACGGCGTGCGATGATTCGGTGTCAAGAAACTCTTTCACTTGAATCATGGCCATTCACCCCTGACTTGGAATTATGGCGCCTGCCGGCAAGCGCCGGTTCAACGGTCGTCTGCATCGGCGGCGAACGTGCAGACGCTTCTTACGATCCGGGCGCGGTATCCGCCTTGCGGCGTACGGATCTCCACCGTGTCTCCGACCCGGGCCAGGAGCAGACTGCTGCCCATCGGCGACAGGCAGGAAATCCGGCTCCGGTCGACATCGGCTTCCTCCGGCAGCACGATCCGGTACGTCTCATCCGGCCCGCCGTCCTCGTACCGAAGCGTCACCTCGGAGCCGATGAGCACCGGCAAGTCCTCCAGATCCCGGACGATGCCGGCCAGGATGTCTTCGAGCTGTTTCTCGTACCTTTGCAGCGTCTCCATCAATTCCCGTTGTTCCGGGCGGGCTGCCGACGGCGGCTGGCTGAACCATAGCATGCGGTTGTCGCCCAGGCAGGCAAGCTGGCGGCGCAATTCGGCTTCCAGTGCGCTGCCCGGCTTCATCATTCTATGGTTCATGGAAAATAACGCCTGCCTTTCCGATCGGAATGTTCATCAGGATGGCGTACCACTTGTTCATGGGATCATCTCCTCCGTTCATGTGAAAACAGACCCCGCCTCGGGGGTCTCCCCTTTATCATACCACAAACGAACTGTATCCGCATTCAAACGGGCTTGTTCCTCCTGCAGGCCGACAACATAAAACATCCCTCCGGCGGACATCTTAAGCCTGATTGACAGTTTCGTTCAGGGGGTGGCAACATGTTCAGACGATTCAAGCCGTCCGTGCTGGTCTGGTCAGCCGCGGCCGTGCTGCTCGGCGTGTGGACGGGCCTGTCCCTGTCCGGTCCGGCGGGGAACCCGTCGGCTGCGGTGGCGGTGCTGGCGGATTCTCCGGCTTCCGCTTCCGCGGTTTCGTCCGGCGACCGCGCGTACCATTTCGGTTTCAAGAAGAGCCGGAACGGGCAGCCCGCATCGATCGACCAGGAAGGGTTCGCACCGCTGCTCGAGCGATACGGCGCGGTATTTCGGGGCAGCCCGGAGGGCAAAAATTTGTATCTGACCTTCGACAACGGCTATGAGAACGGGTACACGGAAAAAATCCTCGACGTGCTGAAGGCGAAAAAGGTGCCGGCCTGCTTCTTCGTGACGGGCCATTATGTGAAAGATCAGCCGGATCTGCTGCGGCGCATGGTCCGGGAAGGACACATCATCGGCAACCATTCGTGGTCTCATCCGGATTTCTCGACATTGCCGGATGCGAAGATCCGGGAAGAACTGGATCGGGTGGCGCGCGAGGTCGCAAGCGTGACCGGCCAGAAGGAGATGCGCTATCTGCGTCCGCCGCGGGGCATCTTCAGCGAACGATCGCTCCGCGTTAGCCAATCGCTCGGGTACACGAACGTGTTCTGGTCGATCGCCTACAAAGACTGGGACACCTCGGCGCAGCGCGGCGCCCGCCATGCGTATGACAGCGTCGTCGCGCAGCTTCATCCGGGCGCCATCATCCTGCTGCACAGCGTGTCGAAGGACAACGCCGAGGCGCTGGCCGCGATCATCGACGAAGCGCGCAGACAGGGGTACACCTTCCGCAGCCTGGATCATCTGTTGTCGCCGGTGCCGGACCTGCCGTTCTGATCCCGCCCCTTGCATGGATGTCCGCCCCGAAGCATAATGGGGAGGAAAGCGAATCCATGGGATGAGGACGGGATGCGAAATGAAATACAGACCGCTCGGCAACACGGGCATGAACGTCAGCGAGATCAGCTTCGGGACGTGGGCGATCGGCGGCTCATGGGGAAGGACGGACGATGCCGAATCGTTGAACGCGCTGGCGAGGGCGATCGACGCGGGCGTCAATTTCTTCGATACGGCGGATGTCTACGGCGACGGCCACGCCGAGGAGCTGCTCGGCAAAGCGGTGAAAGGCCGGGACGACATCTACATCGCCACCAAGTTCTGCCGGGCTGCAGATATTCATGATCCCGCGGTCTACACGTACGAATCGGTGCGCAAGTTCTGCGAAGCGAGCCTGAAGCGGCTGGGCCGCGACCGGATCGACCTGTACCAGGTCCACTGTCCGCCGACGGACATCATCCGCCGCGGCGAAGTGTTCGGCGTGCTCGATCGTCTGCGTGAGGAAGGTCTGATCCGCGAATACGGCGTCAGCGTCGAATCGGTGGAAGAAGGACTGCTCGCCCTGCAGTATCCGAACGTGAAGGCGCTGCAGGTGATTTTCAACGTGTTCCGGCAGAAGCCGGCGGAGGAGCTGTTCCCGAAAGCTCACGCGCAAGGCGTCGGCATTCTCGCCCGGGTGCCGCTGGCGAGCGGGCTGCTCACCGGCAAATTCACCGAGCAGACGACGTTCGAGCCGGATGATCATCGCCGTTTCAACCGGAACGGCGAGGCGTTCAACGTCGGCGAGACGTTCGCCGGGCTGCCGTTCGAGACGGGCGTCCGGCTGAGCCGGGAGCTGGCCTGGATCGGCGAGGGCCGCGGCAGCATGGCGGCCGCCGCCATCCGGTGGATTCTCGACAATCCGCACATCAGCTGCGTCATCCCCGGCTTCAAGACGGTGTCCCAGGTCGAAGCGAACCTGGCGGCCGCGGACGTGCCGCCGTTCACGGAAGCGGAGCAGGCGCGACTGCGCGAGTTCTATGAACTTCAGGTGCGGGAGCATATCCGCGGGCCTTATTGAGGTTCCGCGGGCGGAATAGGGGTTGGACGAAGGAGCACGCTTGTCGGACAGGGGTGCTCCTTCATGCTGTGCAGCGAGGCAAGAAAGAACCGGCAGACCGCATGCAGCAATCCTGTGCATGCAGTCTGCCGGCACAGCGGAATCGGCGTTGCGGACCGGAGACGCGTGCCCGGTTACGATTCCGCCTCTTCACCCTCCGTCTCGTGTTCCGCCGCATCATCCGCGTCCTCAACCGGCGGCGCGTCGTCTGGTTCGGTCTTTGCCGTTTTCTCCGTCTCCGCTTCGTCATCCGGCTCAGGCAGCATCGCTTGCGGCGCCTCATCCGGCGACCGCTCCGGCAGCTGACGGACGTAGCTGTGGGACAGCTGGAGCAGGCGGAGCGCCCGCTCGAACGCGTCTTCGGTGACGACGCTCTCGTCGCCCGGCTCCCCGGAGAGGGGATAGAGCGTGCCGTCCGCGTAGCCTTCGCCCGGGATGAAGAGCGACTTGCCGGTAATCAGCGTGCCGGAGGGCAGATAGTACCGCTGCGGGAGCAGGTTGTCCTGCTCGACAAGCAGATTTTGCCCGAAGTGGATGTACCCGATCAGCGGGATGTCCATCAAGCCCGCAATCGTCGGCAGAATGTCGACCTGACCGCCGAGGCGGCCTTCGAACCGTTTCGGATAGAGCGCTCCGTCCGACAGCATGATGAGCGGCACGTTGATCATGTCGGCGTAGCCGTATTCGTGACCGATCAGTTCGGCAAGCAATTCCTGCTCGCGGTTGTTCAGCGAGTAGACCGGCAGGCCGACATGGTCGCCGTAGAGGACGATCAGGCTGTCCTGCCAGACGCCGCGCGCCTTCAGGTCGGCGATGAAGCGGCCGAGCGCTTCGTCCGCGTAGTGCTGCGCCTGCAGATAGTCGCCGACGAACGTGCCGCTGAATTTGTCCGACAGGTCGAGGCGGATCTTGTCCTTCGGCAAGGTGAACGGATGGTGCGCCGTCATCGAGACGACCTGCGCGTAGAACGGCTTGCCCTCCCGGTGCGCGCGCTCCAGTTCCTCGGCGGTCTTCCGGTAGAGCACGTCATCGGACGCGCCGAAGAACACCGCATCCTCCTTGCCGAAGAAGCGGTCGTCGTAATAGCGGTCCCAGCCGAGCGCGGCGTACAGTTCGGTGCGGTTCCAGAATTCCACGGTATTCGTATGGAACGTCATGGTCTCGTAGCCGCGCACCTTGAGCAGCCGGGGCAGGCTCGGCAGGCGGCGGTCCACATAGCGCATCGTGGCCGCTCCCTGCGGCGGGATGTAGAACGACGTGTTGACGACGTACTCCGCGTCCGACGTGTTGCCCTGGCCGACCATATGGTAGAAGTCCGGGAAGTAGAACCCTTGCCGCACGAGCGCGTTCAGGTTCGGCGTCACTTCCTGGCCTTCGACTTCAAGGCCGATCAGGAAGTTTTGCAGCGACTCCATCTGGATGACGATGAGGTTCTTGCCTTTGGCCCATCCCTGGTAAGGCGCGCGGACGGGGCGATGGACGCCTTTCAGCTCGTCGATCGCGTCCTGGGTGATCTCCGACTTCTCGATCAGCTCGTACTCTTCGTCCGCGATCAGCGAGTAGGCTTCATAGTTGAGAATGCCCATCTCCGAGGCTTGCACGCGTTCGTTCATGCTCGCCGTATGCGGCAAAATATTCATGACGCAGATGACGACCGAAAGCGCGAAGATGAGCGTCATGACGCCGCGCCGTTCATTCGGCCGGTTGCAGATGCGCAGCAGCCGGTACCCGGCCCCGTGCTTCCGCCGGCCGTTGATCAGCAGATAGATGAACACGACGATGTCGCTGAAGATGAACAGGAAGTACGGATCGATCAGCGAAAAGACGCTGTTCTTCACCGCCGTCACCTGATTGACCTGCTCCAGCGCGCGCCAGGTGACGATGACGCCGTAGTACTTGTAGTACATGATGACCGAGAAGAAGATTCCGGTGAGCGCCAGGTTGACGATCAGGTAGGCGGTCAATTTGCGTTTTGACGAAAACCATTCAATCAGGCAGAATATGGCCCAGATAAACGGAATTTCAGAGATGAGCGGCGCCCAGAACGGCGTGTCCTCGAAGATGACAAGCCATGCCAGGTAGCTCTTGAACAGCATGATGACGGAGAAAAAGATAAACGGCCGCGAACCGATAATGCGATATACCCGGTTTAGCAGAGCCGGTCTCATGCGGACATTCCCCCTCGGCAAGACAACAAGCCGGTTACGAATGCGGCCGGCTTGCCATTGTTATCTCTCTATTTGATATAGACGTTTGCGATCGTATCAGGGTTGGCTCATCTTATTATGCTACGGCCGCAAACCGGTGTCAAAGGCGGTTGGCGTGCAGAACGCGCTTTTACGATTAAAATTTACACAGAAAAGGAAGGGTTTTTCTTTCATTTTCGCAAAAACAAGCCAGGGAGTGGTGGGAAGTGGATGGGTTCAACCTGGGGTGGGGCGTTCTGTTCGGAATCGTCCAGTTTTCGTTGTTCCTTCTGTGTTACCGGCTGTTCGGCCGCATCGGCCTGTTCGCCTGGATCGGCGTCGCGACGGTGCTCGCCAATCTGCAGGTCGTCAAGACGATCGAAATGCTCGGGCTTGTCATGACGCTGGGCAATATTACATACGCGTCCATCTATATGGCGACCGACCTGCTGAACGAGCGGCATGGCAGGGAAGAAGCGAGGCGCGCGGTCTGGTTCGGCTTTTTCTTCTTGTTCGCCTCCACCTTGGTCATGCAGCTTGCGCTCGTGTTCAAGCCGGATGCGTCCGGCCTGGACATGCAGGCGGCGATGGAGACGGTATTCGGGCTGGCGCCCCGGGTGGCGGCCGGCAGCCTGTGCGCCTATCTCGTCAGCCAGGTGCTCGACGTGCAGTTGTTCAGCCGGCTGAAACGGCGGTTCGCGGCTCGCGGACAGTTCTGGATCCGGATCCTCGGCAGCACGCTGGTCAGCCAGTTCGTCGACACGCTGGTGTTCTGCACGGTCGCGTTCGCGGGCGTTTTCGAGACGGCGGTCTGGATCGACATTCTCGTCACGACGTACCTCATCAAGTTCGTCGTCTCGGGAGCCGGGACGCCGGTGCTCTATATCGCGCGGAACTTCAAGGATGAGGAAGGGCTGTGGAGCCGGAAGGCGGCTGAGTAAATCCGGCGCGCGTGCGGCATAATGAGGCAAAAAGGGGGCTTCTGCCGTGCGCGTGTACGAATGCGCCATTATCGGCGGCGGGATTGCGGGCCTGCAGGCGGCGATCCAGCTCGGCCGGTACCGGCATACAGTCGTGGTCGTGGATGCGGGAGACGGCCGGTCTTCGCTGTGCCGGGGCTATCACAATCTGCTCGGGTTTCCCGAAGGCGTGAGCGGGGAGACGCTGCGCCGCGCGGGGAGGGAGCAGGCGAGCCGGTACGGCGTGACGTTCATCGGCGGCGTCGCGACGGCGGTGCGGCGCGAGCCGGCCGGCGGCGGAACGGGCGGGCGTCCGGATGGGGACGGCCTGTTCGTCGTCTCGCTGGAGGGCGGCGCGGAAGTGCGCGCGCTCCGGCTGCTGATCGCGACCGGCGTGAAGGACCGGATTCCGGACTGGCCGGAGCTGAAGCAATGTCTCGGCATCACCGTCTTCATCTGTCCGGATTGCGACGGCTGGGAGACGATCGGCCGCCGCACGCTCGTGCTCGGCGCCGGCGACGCGGGCGCCGAATTGGCGCTTGAGTTGACGCCGTGGACGCGCGACATCGTCTACGTGAACCATGAGCTTAAGGCCCTCGACCCGGCCGCGGCCGTCCGGCTGCGGGAAGCCGGCATCCCGATGATTGAGACGCCGGTTGCGAAGCTGCTGGCGGACGAGGGCCGTCTGCGCGGCGTCCGGCTGGCGGACGGCACGGAGCTGCAGGCGGAGCGCGCGTTCCTCGGGTTCGGCGGGAACGAGGTCCGCTCGTCGCTCGCGGCCATGCTCGGCGCGCGGCTGGCTTCAAGCCGCCATATCGAGGTCGATCCGCGCACGAAGCTGACGAGCGTCCCCCATGTGTGGGCGGCCGGCGACGTGACGGTGCACTCGGAGCAGACCGCGATCGCGATGGGGGACGGACTCCAGGCGGCCATCTGGATGCACAAGAGCTTGACGCTGCGCGAGCCGCTGCCGCTGGCGCCGCGGGGATCTTGAATAGAAGGCGGGGCAAGCCGACCGCCGTGAAAGGAGCCTCGGCCGAAGGGCCGGGGCTTTTTGGCATGTCGTCAAATAGAAAGAACGGATGAAAACGCACCCATTGACACCTTTCCCGTTTCGGGTTATCCTCTAGATAAAAATTGGTCCACCCAATCGACCAATTTTCGAGGAAGGGCTGGAAAGAAACCGCTTATGGCGATCAAGAAAGTCAAATATCAAAGAGTCTATGAAAACGTGATCGAACAGATCAAAGAGATGATCATCGAAGGCAATCTGAAGCCGGGGGACCTCTTGCCGACCGAACGGGAGCTGGCGCAGGCGTTCGGCATCAGCCGGGGCACCCTTCGCGAAGCGTTCCGCATCCTGGAGCGGGAGAACCTGATCGAAGCGAAGCCCGGCGGGGGCAGGTACCTGTCCCGTTCGATCGAGTCCGTCGATGATCAGAACCGGATTCTGGACAATATCGAACGCGCGACGATCATCGAGCTGCTCGAAGCGCGCGAAATTTTCGAGACGGGCATCGTCGAGCTGGCCTGCCAGCGGGCGACGGACGAGGATATCGCGGATATCGTCGCGGCGTTCGAGCGCTGGGGCGACGCGGACGAGGAAGACCATACGCGTCCGGACCAGGCGTTCCATCTGTCGATTGCGAAGGCGTCGCACAACGTCGTGCTCGTCAACATGATGGAGCTCCATATGGATCTGCTCCGCCGGACCTTGAGCAAGACGCTGCAGAATGCCGGCCGCCGCGAAGAGGTGTACAAGGAGCACCTGCAGATCGTCGAAGCGATCAAGCGGAGGGATGCCGAGCAGGCGAAGGCCGCGCTGCTGTACCACCTGGGCAAGGTCAAAGAGAACATTCTGGTGAGGCAGCTCGCTTGATGAATTTTTCTTTTTTGCCAAAATTGGATCACCCAGCGATCCAATCACGGCGCAATTGGACCACCCAGTAATCCACCAATCCAGGAAGATTACACGAAAACGAGGGAATCCTATGAGCCAGGACGTCAACATTTTATCGCCGTGCGGAATGCTCGGATACGGCTTCCCGGAGGAGTCGTTCCGAAGGGGAATGGAGCAGCAGGTGCATGCCGTGGTGGTCGACGCGGGATCGACCGACGGGGGGCCGCACAAGCTGGGAGCCGGCGTTTCGATCGTCAGCCGCCGGGCATGCAAGAAGGATCTGGAGATCATCCTGGGCGCCTGCCTGCCCGGAAAGGTGCCGGTGATCATCGGGTCGGCCGGAGGCTCGGGCGCCCGGCCGCATGTGGAGAGCGGCGGGTCGCTGGAGATCGTTTTCGACCGCATCACCAATGTCGAAAGCAGCAAGATCTATTACAAGCCTTATTACCGGCGCGAGGACTTCAACGATGAGAAATACAAGCCGACGTTCGCGCCGCAAGTGTACAGCGGCCAGACGGTGGAGTTCAAGCTCCGGCTGGACCAGTGGGAGGGCGCGCCGCTGCGGATCACGCCGTATGTCCGCGACACGTATACGAAGGAGGAGGTGCTGCTCGAGGACGTGGAGCTGGTCCGCGGCGAGTGGAACACGCTGAGCTTCGTGGTTCCGCCGCTTGCGGGAAGCTTCGCGGACGAAGTCGGCTTCATGATCGACTCGCCGACGTCGACGGCCGCATCCCGCGCGTTCGGCGCGCTGTATATCGGACGGATGCGCGTGTACGGCGGCGGCGGGTACGCGATCGACTGGCGCAAGCAGGCGGTCGAATTCACCTCGGTGACGCCGATGGCCCAGCATCGCGGGGAGTGGAGCCTGAAGGACGGCGCGCTGCACTATGCCGTCGAGGGGAACGCCGCCGCGTTCACGGGAAATGATTACGCGCGGGACGTGGAGGCCGAAGCCGAATTTACGCCGCTGTCCGGCGAGTCCCACGGGTTCATCGCCCGGGCGCTCGGCATCGAGCGCTGCTACTGGCTGGGCTTGGCGGAGGAGGGCACCGTGTCGATCCGGAAGAACGATTTCGGCTGGACGGAGCTGGCGTCGGCGAGCTTCCCCTGGGAGCACGGCCGGACCTATGCCTTGAAAATGATCGTCCGGGGCGCTTCCCTGAAATTGTACGTGGATGATAAGCTGGTGGTGGAGGCGGAGGACGCGCAATACGCGCACGGCATGTACGGCGTTGCCTCGCTGCGGGACGCCGCGGGCAGCGTCGGCGAATTCCGCGTCATATCATTTACCGTACAGGACGGGATGGAACGATGAAGAAGATCGTCGTCGTCGGCAGCATCAATATGGATCTGGTGACGAATGTCGAGGCTTTCCCGCGGCCCGGGGAAACGATCCACAGTCTGGGCGTCGGCTACCAGCCGGGCGGCAAGGGGGCCAATCAGGCTGTGGCGGCCGCCCGCAGCGGCGCCAGCGTGCAGATGGTCGGTGCGGTCGGCACGGACAGCTTCGCGCAGACGCTGATCGACAATCTGGCGGGCAGCGGCGTGGATACCGCGGGCATCCTGCGCAAGGAAGGCCATTCGGGGCTGGCGATCATCACGGTGGACCGGTCGGGCGAGAACCATATCGTGCTGGCCGGCGGGAGCAACAAAGCGTTCGCGTTCGGCGAGATCGAAGGGCGGATCGCCTGGGACGAAGCCCATGCCGTCCTGCTGCAAAATGAAATCGACCGGGAGACCACCGCGGCGGTCATGCGGGAGGCGAAGCGGAGGGGCGTTCCCGTCTGGTTCAATCCCGCCCCGGCCGTAAAGCCGGAGCCGGAGCTGCTGCCGCTCATCGACACGTGCATCCTGAACGAGACGGAGATCGAGGTGATCACGGGCGCGAAAGTGTCCGGCGCGGAGGATGCGGAGCGGGCGGCCGGGCGGCTGCTTGAGGCCGGCGTGACGCAGGTGGTCGTCACCCTCGGCGACAAAGGCTGCGTCCGGGCCGGCCGGGACGGCGAATCCGTCCATGTGCCGGCCTTCAAGGTCCGGGCGGTGGACACGACGGCGGCGGGCGACACGTTCATCGGCGCCATGGCGGCGGCGTCAAGCGAAGGGAAGCCGGTGATGGAAGCGCTCAGGTTTGCGGCGGCCGCTTCGGCGTTGGCCGTTACCCGGCATGGTGCGCAGGCTTCGATTCCGTCCCGGGACGAGGTGGAGCGGCTGCTGTCCGGGTCGATCAGGAAATAAAAGGAAGAATATACGTTCGGTTATTTTTGAAGAGCTAGACTAATAACAGGAAATAATGCATATTAATAATAGTACAACCTGACATTTCCCTTCTTTGACCGTGAAGGGAGGTGGCCTTGGTTGGGAGTTGCATCTTCCTCCGGTCCGGCGGCGACCGGCACCCAAGGCGTCTGTCCGGCGCCGAGGAGGTGATGCTATGGACACTTTTCCAATTTGTCATGGCGATGAAAGTAACCGGTCCCCTGCCAAGGTTGACGGTCACTTTCTTCCGATTTCCATCCGGGGGAAGCGTTGACTCCCGTCCAGGATGAGGTTGTATGCCGGCGTCCGCCGGGAAAAAGGCCTGGGCTTTCGCCCGGGCCTTCTTTTATCATTGACCTTCCAATAACATAACATACTTAGAAGCTCATGACAATTTGAAACTTTTTTCAAGCCGGATGGCTGCCGGTTCAGCGGCTGGGCGAAGGCCGGCCGACGAGCCGCGGCCCCGTGTACACGCGGGGATTCGGCTCGCCCGGGCGGATGGCGAGCCACGCCACGAGCGCCGAGACGGCTCCGGCTCCCGCCAGGCACCAGAACAGCGGATCGGCGTTCGGCCGGCCGAGCAGCGAGGCGGCCGGCGGACCGAGGGCGACGCCCGCAAAGCGCATGCTGCTGTAGAACGAGCCGACGGTGCCGCGATGCGCCTCATCGATCCCTTCGGTGATGAAAGCGTCGAGGCAGGGCAGGGCGGCGCCGATGCCGAGGCCGGCGGCGCTGAACAGGGCAAGCTGCAGCCAGATGCCGTCCGCGGCGGCGCAGGCGCCCGTCGCGCAGGCCGACAGCGCAAAGCCGGCCGTGGCGATCACCTTCATGCGGCGTTTCCGCTCGCCGATCAGCTTGCCCGTGACGTAGGAGGCCGTGCAGAGCACGGCGAGCGGGAGGGCGAGCACGGCGCCTTTCCACACGCCGTCCAGTCCGAGCCGGTCCTCGAGGGCATCCGACAGGTGGACGAGGCTGGCGAACAGGATGAACATGCCGAGCCCGCCAAGGGCGAAGACGGCGAAGAGCCACCGCCCTTTCTGCCGGAAGATGCGCCGCAGCGTGCGCAGAAACGCCGGCAGCGGCTGCGGCTCGTCCTTCTTCGCGGGTGCGCGGACCAGCAGGGCCACCAGCAGCACCGCGACCGCCGCGAAGACCGGAATGGCCGCAAACGGCGCGTACCAGGCCAGCATCGCGAGGACGGAGCCGATGATCGGGCTGAGCACTTTGCCGAAGGTATTCGAGGTTTCGATCAGGCCGAGACCTTCGCTCACCTGTTCCTTGCTCTTGAACATGTCGCCGACGAGCGGCATGACGATGGGCGCCGCTCCGGCGGCGCCGATGCCCTGCAGAATTCGTCCGGCCAGCAGGTACGGGTACGGGTGCTTGAGCCAGATGATGGCGGCGGTGCAGACGGCGCCGCCGATGCCGGCCAGGGCGAGGCACGGGAGGATGACGCGCTTCCGGCCGATCCGGTCCGACAGCCAGCCCGCGGGCGGGATGAAGAGGATCGCCATCACCGAGAAGACGGTGATGATCAGGCTGGTCTGAAGCGGCGTCAGCTCCAGCTTGCGCCGGATGGCCGGCAGCACGGGAATGAGCATCGAGTTGCCCAGCGTCATGATGAGCGGGATGGAACTGAGCGCGAGCAGCGCACTTCGCTTGGTTCGGCTCATACCGGCTCCCCCATTTCCGGGTCATATCGGGCATGTACCGCATCCGGTTGTCCGGTATGGTGCACAACAAACAAGGTTATCGTGCGCTGCGGGGGATGTTTTCATACAGTACAAAAAAGGACGAAGCCTGCATCGGCGGCGGACAATGTCCGGACAGCCGGCAGGCTTCAATGGTTTCTATATCCAGGTGAACACCGGTTCCTCGTCCGCGCAGCGGACGGGGATGTGCGGGAACGCGGCGGCAAGCCGCCTCGCGAGCAGGCGCATGCCCGCCGCCTCGCTCTCGGCGTGGCCGAGCACGATGAGCGCCCGCGCCCGGCCTTGCCGCGCGGCGTCCCGGACGTATTCCGGCGTCTCCCATTCCGGGCCTTCGCCGCAAATGACAAGATCGAGCCGTTCCTGTTCGAACAGCGGAATGGCGTTCGCACCGCCGCCGCGGTAGCCGACGAGCAGGCCGATCCGCCGGCAGGGGGCGTCAAGATCTCCCGAGACACGGACGACGGACAGGCCGAGGCGCCGCTTCACTTCCTCCGCGACTGCCCGGACGGTCGTCCCTTCCCGTTCGATGATCGCCGCCTCCGGCAGATGCCGGACCGTGAAGCGCGCCCAATCCAGCGCTTCGATCAGGCCTTCGGCAATGCCATCCGGACGGTACCGGTGGATGTGGTCGTGGAGCCGATAAATCGCCAGCCCCGCTTCGAGGATGAAGTTTTTTTTCGCCTGATAGACGGGGTCATCTTCGATGGTCTTCGCAAAACCGGCGTGATGGCTGTAGAACGGGCCTTCGTGGGCGATGACGAGATTGGCGCCCGCCGCGTGCGCTTCCTCCAGCACCCGCTGCGTCGGCATGAACGCCGTCACGATGCCCGTCACGGTCGTCTCCGGCTCGCCGAAGAGCAGCTCATCCACCGTCTGTCCGAGCTGTCCGGCAGGCGCGGTCAGCGCGGCGACCACGTCCCCGACGGTCGTGCGCATCGGTCGGCTATCCCTCCATGCACGCGGATCAGACGAGGTCGCAGGCTTCGACCGGCATCCAGTGCGGGTCCTTGCCGTCCCACTTCACGTTGCAGCCGATCGGGTTCGTCAGCGGCACGGCGACCGGCCGGCCGGCGATGACGTCCGCGAGCGCGTTGTCGAGGTCGTTCACGGTCATCTGCGACGTGTCGCGCGGATTGTCCACGCCGCGGCCCGTGTAGACCAGCTTGCGGTTCTCGTCGAAGACGTAGAAATGCGGCGTCCGGAGCGCGCCGTACGCTTTCGCGACTTCCTGCGTTTCGTCGCGCAGGTAAACCCAGGGGAAACGGTGTTCTTCCATGCGCCTCACCATGTTCTCGAAGGAGTCTTCCGGCTTCGTGTTCTCGCTGTTCGAGTTGATGCCGACGAAGCGGACGCCGTGCGGCTCATACTTGAGCGCGGTCGCGCGGGTCACTTCGTCCGAGCCGATGACATACGGGCAATGGTTGCATGTGAAAAAGATGACCAGCACGCGCGCGTCCTTGAAGTCATCCAGCGACCAGGTGCGGCCGTCCGTTGCGGGCAGGCGGAAATCGGGGGCCTGCTCGCCGATCTGCAGTGTGAAAGCCATGGTTATCACCCTCCTTGCCGCCCATTATACAGCAATTCCGGAAGTTTGTAATGCGGCGCTCGGGCTGGAACATTTCAATTGAGCTGCCGGGGATCGGCGGTGACGAAGGAAGCGGTCCTCCGAACGGGGACCGCTTCCTTCGTGTGTGTGTTGATGGATTATGCCAAGGGCAGCTTGCACGTCAGACGGCTTTGGGCGCCGCATCCGTCGTGCCGCCTCCGAGGGTGTCCTTGCGGCGGAAGATTTTCTTCCAGCCTGCCCGCAGGATGGGCATCAGCCAACGGTCGAGGCCGAACGCCCCGGCGTTGGCGCCGCCGATGAAGATCAGCGCGCCCAGCAGCACCATCCACGGGTTCGTGCTTACGGTTCCGGCGAAGAGGAACAGGAAGTTGAGCATCAGGCCGAAGAAGGCGGCCGCCGTCGTCAGTGCGCCGAGGATGAGGCCGAGGCCGATCAGGAACTCGCCCACCGGGATCAGGAAGTTGATCAGCTTGACGTTCGGCAGCGCGAAGTGCTCAATGAACGCCGTGTACGTCGGGTAGACCGCCGCGCCGGTCGCCTTGTCGGCGACGGGGTTTTCGACCGCCCGGGTCAGGAAGCCGGCGGCGTCGAACCCGCCGGTCATTTTGTGCCAGCCGGCCTCGAGCCACATCCAGCCGATGTACAACCGAAGCAGAAGGAGCGCGCCCGCTGCATAAACATTTTCTCGCCAGAATTTCATCATGACCGTTCACTCCTTAATAAATATTGGGTCCGGAATCAGAACGCCGAATGGAATCGACTTGCCGGTTATGGATTTCGTTCAATGCCGATCGGTGGATGGCCGGGACCGCTGCATCGCTGATCCTCTCCCTTGCATTCCGCGGCCGGTTCGGCTGCGGGTGATTGATCTTGTTCTTTACGTCTTCAGTGTAATATGGAATGCGCGCAAAGTATGTGATAAAAATCACAAATATCGTGAAAAATTTCACAACAGGCGGATTTTTTTGTGCGAGGCCCGTTTGACCCTGTGCGCCGCGGATGGTAGACTCGTGGGTAAAAAAGGCAGGAGGGACGCGGCATGACGGTGCACGCATTCGAGGCGGAGACGCTGGACGGCAGGCAGGTTTCACTCTCCGATTACGCGGGCAAGGTGCTGCTCATCGTGAATACGGCCAGCGCCTGCGGGTTGACGCCGCAATATGAAGGGCTGCAGCAGCTGTACGACCGGTTCAGGGACAGGGGCTTTGAAGTGCTGGGGTTTCCCTGCAACCAGTTCGGGGGGCAGGAGCCGGGCACGCATGAGGAAATCCGCGCGTTCTGCACGCGGAATTACGGCGTGACGTTCCCGATGTTCGCGAAGGTGGACGTGCGCGGCGAAGGGGCGCATCCGCTGTTCAAGCATCTGACCGGCGGCGACGATGAGCGGATTCCGTGGAATTTCACGAAGTTTCTCGTCGACCGCGATGGGCGGCTGGTGCGCCGGTACGAGCCGAAGGTGACGCCGGATCAGCTGGCCGGGGACATCGAGGCGCTGCTGTAGTGTTTTTCGTTCGGGGGTGTGGCAAGGTGACGGAGATTCTGGTCGTCTTCACCGGCGGCACGATCGGCAGCCGGCAGAACGGCGCGGTCGTCGACGTCGACAGCGGCACGGGCTATGCGCTGCTTGAGCGTTACCGGGAGTCGGCGGGGGCGTTGGCGGAGGAGATCCGCTTCGAGACGGCGCAGCCGATGACGCTGCTCAGCGAGAACATGACGCCGGCGCATTGGCTGGCGCTTGTCCGCTGCCTGCGCGGGTGGCTCGAAGCGGAGCCGGAGCGCTTCGCGGGCGCGATCGTCACGCACGGCTCGGACACGCTGCCGTACACGGCGGCGATGCTCGGCTATGCGCTCGCGGACGTCCGGCTGCCGGTCGTGCTGACGGCGGCGAACCGTCCGCTCGAAGATCCGCGCAGCAACGGGCTGCGGAACTTCGCCGCGGCGGTCGACTTCATCGTGGACGCGGCGCTGCCCGGCGTCTATGCGGTGTTCGAGAACGACCGGGGCGAGATGCCGGTCATGCTCGGCACGCGGATGGCGGAGGCCCGCCCGTTCGACGACCAGTTCGCGCCGCCGTACGGCGCGCCGCTCGGGCATATGCTGGACGGCCGGTTCGTGCCGCATGAGCATGCGGTGAACCCGCCCGTGGCGGCGCTGCGCGCGGTGCGCAAGCCCGGCTTGCCGCCGGAGCGGCTCGGCTTCACGACGGATATCGTCTATATCCGTCCGTATCCCGGCCTCGACTACGGCCTGTACGACTTCGAACGGCTGCCGCGCAGGCCCGCGGCGGTGCTGCACGGCCTGTACCATTCGGCGACGGCGTGCAGCGCGGCTGCCGGCGCGTACGAATCGTCGCTGCCCGCGTTCGCGGCGCGGTGCGCCGCGCTCGGCATCGACGTTTGGCTCGCGCCGGTCAAGGCGGCGGACAGCGCGCGCTACCGCTCGGCGCACGAGATCGCCGAGGCGGGCGTGCGGGGCCTCGCGCGCATCGTGCCGGAGGCGGCCCTGGTCAAGCTGATGGCCGCCTACGGCACGTACCCGGGGCGGGATCCGGAGTCGGTGCGGGAGCGGGAAGCGTTCCTGGCGCGGAATGTGTTTTTCGAGCATCACGAGGGCGGGGATTGGTGAGCCGAAGCGCGTACCCCCTTATTTTTCCGCGGAGAATTGTGTATCATATGTAAGATAAGAGTTTGTGCGCTTGCCCGAGCGGCGGCGCCAGCCGTTTTATTTGCGCCGGAAAGGTTGGTCTGAGTGGAAAACACGACGTCTTCGAATTTCATCCGCACCATTGTGGAACGGGATTTGAAGGAGGGCAGGGTCAAAACCGTCGTCACCCGTTTCCCGCCCGAGCCGAACGGCTATCTGCACATCGGCCACGCCCGGGCGATCATCATCAACTTCGACATCGCCGACGCCTACGGTGGCCGCACCCATCTGCGCTTCGACGACACGAACCCGACGAAGGAAGACGTGGAATACGTCGAGGCGATCAAGCGGGACATCGAGTGGCTCGGGTTTGAATGGGACGCCCTCTACTATGCTTCGGACTATTTCGAGGAAATGTACAACCGTGCGGTGCTCCTGATCAAGAAAGGGCTCGCCTATGTCGACGACCAGACGCAGGAAGAGATCCGGGCGACGCGCGGGACGCTGACCGAGCCGGGCATCGAGAGCCCGTACCGGAACCGCAGCGTGGAGGAAAACCTCGACCTGTTCGAGCGGATGCGGAGGGGTGAGTTCAAGGACGGCGAGCGGGTGCTGCGCGCCAAGGTGGACATGAAGTCGCCGAACATCAACATGCGCGACCCGGTCATTTATCGTGTGCTGCATGCGCATCACCACAACACCGGGGACAAGTGGTGCATTTATCCGATGTACACGTTCGCCCATCCGCTGGAGGATGCGATCGAGGGGGTTACCCATTCGCTCTGCTCCCTCGAGTTCGAAGATCAGCGGCCCTTCTACGATTGGGTCATCCGGGAGTGCGAGATGGAATCGCAGCCGCGCCAGTACGAGTTCGCGAAGCTGCAGATCCAGGGCGCGGTCATCGGCAAGCGGTACATCAAGCAGCTTGTGGAAGCCGGCGTGCTGGACGGCTGGGACGACCCGCGCGTGTACACGCTGAGCGGGCTCCGGCGGCGCGGCTATACGCCGGAGGCAATCCGGACGTTCGTCCGTGAGACCGGGGTGTCGAAGAGCGCCGGCGTCGTCGATCCGCGGATGCTGGAGCATTTTGTCCGGGAAGATCTGAAGCTGAAGGCGCCGCGCACGATGGCGGTCATGCGGCCGCTCAAAGTCGTCATCACGAACTACCCGGAAGGTCAGGTCGAATGGCTCCCCGCGGAAAACAACGCCGAGAATCCGGAGATGGGCGAGCGGCAGATTCCGTTTTCCCGGGAGATCTACATCGAGCAGGACGACTTCATGGAAAATCCGCCCGCGAAGTATCACCGGCTCTATCCGGGGAACGAAGTGCGGCTGAAGCACGCGTACTTCATCAAGTGCGAGGAAGTCGTGAAGGACGAGAATGGCCATGTGATCGAGCTGCGCTGCACCTACGATCCGGAGACGAAGAGCGGCTCCGGGTTCACGGGGCGGAAGGTGAAGGGGACAATCCACTGGGTCGAGGCGTCGCACGCGGTGCCGGCGGAGTTCCGGCTGTTCGAGCCGCTGCTGCTGGATGAGAACGCCGTGGATGAGGAGCCCGAGGCCGGAGCAGGCGAGGAGAACGGGGACGCCGCGCCGGCGGAAGACCGTTCGCTGCTCTCGCGGATCAACCCGAACTCGCTCCAGGTGCTGCACGGGTTCGTCGAGCCGAACATGAAGGACGCAGAGCCGCAGCAGAAGTTCCAATTCTTCCGGCACGGGTATTTCAACGTCGACCCGAAGCTGTCGGCGCCCGGCAAGCCGGTGTTCAACCGCATCGTGTCGCTGAAGAGTTCGTATGAAGTGAAATAACGGGTTTGACGGCCCGGGCCTGGCAAGCTGTCAGATGCTTGCGGTCCGGGCTTTTGCAAAAGATAAGAATTAATAAGTTTCACACTTATCATCAGCTTATCTTTCATCGCAAAACGGACGCGCCTGCCCATGAGGGACGGCGCCAGCCGTTTTTGCTGGTTCTATGATAGACTGGAAGAAACCAACATGACTGGTCATCGAATCCTGATCGAAAAGGATGGCGATCATGACGATTGTCGTAACAGGAGGCGCCGGCTACATCGGCAGCCATACGTGCGTCGAACTGCTGAACGCGGGGTATGATGTCGCGGTGGTGGACAACCTGTCGAACAGCCATGTTGAAGCGGTTCGACGGGTCGAGGAGATTACGGGGCGGGAGGTGTCGTTTTATCAGGTTGATTTGCTGGACAAGCCCGCGCTGGAGCAAGTGTTCCGCGAGCATGAGGTCGAGGCGGTCATTCACTTCGCCGCGCTGAAGGCCGTCGGCGAGTCGGTCGAGAAACCGCTTGAGTATTATTGGAACAATATCACGGGCACCATCCAGCTCTGTCAGACGATGCGGCAGTTCGGGGTGAAAAAGATCGTCTACAGCTCGTCCGCAACCGTCTATGCCGCATCCGACTCGCCGCGCGCGCTCACCGAGGATTCGCCGCTCGGACCGATCAATCCGTACGGCCGGACGAAGTGGATGGGCGAGCTCATTCTGCGTGATCTGCATGCGGCCGATCCGGAGTGGGGGATCGCGGTGCTTCGCTACTTCAACCCGGTCGGGGCGCATCCAAGCGGGCGAATCGGCGAAGACCCGGAGGGCATTCCGAATAATCTGATGCCCTACATCTCCCAGGTCGCCGTCGGCCGGCGGGAACGGCTGAACGTGTTCGGGGGTGACTACCCGACGGCGGACGGGACGGGGGTCCGGGATTACATCCACGTCGTCGACCTGGCGGAAGGCCATCTGAAGGCGCTGGACAAAATTCTCACCAATCCCGGATACCACGTCTACAACCTTGGCACGGGGCGAGGGTACAGCGTGCTGGAAATGGTGGCCGCGTTCGAGCGGGTCAGCGGCCGGCCGATCCCGTACACCATCGTGGGCCGTCGGCCGGGCGACGTCGCGGTCTGCTACGCGGATCCGTCCGCCGCGCGCGAAGGGCTGGGCTGGGCCGCCGTGAGGGGCATCGACGAGATGTGCGCCGACGCCTGGCGCTGGCAGCGGCAGAACCCGAACGGGTACGGTGATTCCGAATGAAAGGCAGCAAAAAAAAGAGACCCCGGAGGGTCTCTTTTTTTTTTGGTCCACCGATCAGATGAAGTCGGCGTTGTTCAGGAGACGGATGATCATCACAGCAGCTTCTGCACGGGTAGCCGTAGCGTTCGGCGAAACCGTGTTAGCGGTCGTGCCTGCTACAACACCGGATTCGATCGCTGCTGCGAGTTCCGCTCTTGCCCAGCTGCCGATCTGACCTGCGTCCTTGAAGCCAGTCAGCACAGCTGCAACTTCCGCGTTCGACAGATCGATTTCAACGCCTGCCAGCTCTTGGGCGCGAACGACCATAGCAGCCAGCTCTTGGCGCGTAATCTTGTCCGTCGGACGGAACTTGCCGGTGCCGTCGCCCTTGACAATGCCTGCTTCTGCAGCAGCTGCTACAGCTTCAGCATACCAAGCGGACGAAGCGACATCGGAGAAGCCAGCTTCGCCGGAAGCCTGGAGTCCGAGTGCGCGGACGATCATCGCGGCGAATTCCGCACGCGTGACATCACGCTTCGGCTCGAACTTGCCAGCGCCGGTGCCGTTGACGATCAGCTTGTTCGCCAGCGTGTGAATGTCCTTGACACCCCAGTGGTTCCGCAGATCCGAGAAGGACTTCGGAGCCACATCGATGATGGCGTAGATCGAGTTGGAGTTGCTGAAGAATGCAGCATCCTCCTCGCCAACCTTCGTCGGGATCGGGTTCACCGAGTTACCCTTGATCCGTACAGCGACGAGGTTGTCGCCTTCACCCGTCAGGTTCAGGGTACGCTTCACAAACTTGCTGAACTTGTTGATCTCAACCGACTTGTCGCCAGCCACGGCTTCAAGCTTGAAATCGACGATCGCGGATACAGCCTCACCGCCTGCCGACTCGATGGCTGCTTCGGCTGCTGCCTTGGCTGCGCCTTCCGGTTCGGCAATCGTCACGACGATCCAGAGATCATCGATCGAAACGCCCAGCTCTTCAGCCAGCGCTTCCAGGTCAAGCTCGTCCAGAGGCAGTTCATACGAACCGAGCGGCGAAACAATCGTTACGACACCGCCTCCCGTCAGAGCGGAAGCCGGAAGCTTCGCAACTTCGCCAGTGATCTCGACAATCGCAGAACCGCTCTCCAGCGCCTTCTTCAGGGCGTTGGCGTCAACCGTACCGTCCGGGTTGGCTTTCACCACACCGTCAGTCGGGGTCGTAACACCGCCGCCAATGCCGCCGAAGATCGGAGGAACTACCGGATAGTTACGGTCGATCGGGCCATACACCGCATCAGCAGTAGTCGCGCCGGGATAGAAATACTTGAATTGCAGAGACGAATAGTTAATGTACGCTGCGCTGCTTACGCTGAAGTCGTAGTATACAACATCCGTGATCGAGTTGTTGTATACTCCTTGGTATACGCCTCTGTATACGCCGTCTACCGTACCCAGGAAATCTCCGTTGGGAGCATACACATGGATGATGACGTTTCTCGCATCCTGATTCGCGTCATAGACCGATTTCGGTATGTAGACCGTACCGGTCACGTTGCCGTTGTTCGAGGTCACATCCCGGAACCCGGCAGCGTAAGACACGATAGGCAGGAGAAGCGACATCGCCATCATAAGTGCAAGCAGACCTGCGGTTTTGCGTTGAATCAGAGCTTTCATTCATTTTCACCTCCTTTCGAGACAATTTCATTGGCGAACATCACTATTATAGTGTACAAATTGTCGAAACGGAAGTGAATTGAAACAAATAATTTGCAATCAATCTTCCAAATACAAAAGTGTCAGGGAACTACTGTAAGAGCAGTTCTAAATAGGCATGCTCGTTTGGATCTGCTTCTATCAACCGATTCATCAGCTCTGTATCCGATTGTCCAAGCTTATGAAGGGCCGCCAAATAGTGGCGTACACCTATCCTATTGTATATATCTCTCAAGTCACTTTCAACCAGTGGTTGCAACATGGAAACCGCGTCTTCATATCGACCTTGCCCATACAAAATCTGCCCCACGGCTTGTCTGATGAAAGGTGTGACATCGAAGGAACGTCCTTGCAACTGCTCTTCGGGCAATGAAGCCAGCAACTGCTCCCGGCGCAAAATCTCCTCGTAAAGTTCCATACCCCGATTCCAATAGATTTGTGCCCTGTCCGGATCTGTGGCCTTTACACTGTTACCATTTAACGCATACTCCATAATTGCGGTTTCATAAAATTGAATATCCCATTGGAATTTTGAAATGCCCTCTTCCAAGGTTTCCATCAATTCATTATACTCTCCCAAATCCTTATGGTTTCGGTATTTGGATAAAATAATCATACGATCATAGGATTCGGTCGACTTGATTCGTTCGATCAGTTCTTTCGCCTGCAATGCATAGGAACGATCGCCGGTCTGACGGAAGGCTTGGCTAAGCCAGTCAATTTTCACGTAGTTGTAGGTCGGATGCGCAGGCGAATACGCGATCGCTTTATCCAGCGGATCCAGAAGTTCGTGCAGAGGACGTTGTTCTTTCACGGCCATGGTCAATGCTCTCTGGTAATAATGCGCGGCAGTATACTCTTGATAGACCTGGATCAATATTGTAACCGACATCAGACCCAAAAAGGCCGGATACAGGTAGCGCCAGCGCACCTGGTTCAACAGCGAAAATCGGGGCAGACGAACATTGTCCCGATAGACGGCACCCAACACGCCCAAAGAGAAGAACACCAGAGCGCCGATGTATACATAACTCATATCAAAGTCAATCATGCTGTGTGCAAGAATGGAGAATACCAGAATGAAGAAGACAAAATGCCCGGGTTGTTCCGCTCGCTCTTTCCAATACTGTCGCAAATAAAAAGCGAAGATGATGCCGATTAATCCGATCACAATCAACAGCCCGATCCAGCCGACTTCCACAAGGGTCTGGAAGAAGAAGCTGTGGGCCTGTCTGCTGACATAAGGGTTGTTCTGATATTTTTCATAGAGCGCGTTCCAAGCGCCGCCGCCTGCTCCCAACAGCGGGTAATCGGCAGAGACTTTCAATGCATCCTGATAGAATGTCATCCGCTCGAGCACGCTATGCTGTCTGAAGTTAATATTGGCGATCCGTTCCGAAATGCTCTGCGGCAAGAGCTTTCCGGCGATCTGGCTTCCAAACATAATCCAAAACACCAGGGCGCCCAGCAGGGCGCTTGCGGCAGGAAGAACAAAAGAAGAAAATCTGAATTTTTCCAACCGGGACAGTCGATGTTCCAGCCACGGCTGCGCCGCCCGAATCGCTACCGTCAGGAACGAGGTGACGATTGCGGCGGCAAGGAGCAGCAACCAGTTTTGCCACGAGGTCCAGTCCCAAACGGAGCGCAATTTCGCCGGATCGCCGTCGAATTTTGGAAGAACGATTTGCATGATTTCCACATAGCGCTCCGTGAACGGACCAAGGATAACGAAAGAGGCCGCGGCGGATACCAGCAATGCGCCCGCGTAGGCGATCTGCCGGTCGAGACGGAGGAAGACGACAAATGCCAGCGCCAGAACCGGCAACAGGACGAGCGCGCCGCGTGAATAGGTCAACATGAACGAAATCCAGATCGGCACGAGCATGAAGGCGTGAAGCCACGAAACAACCCGCCGTTTCGCATTGACGGCGGAGAACGCAGCACACAAGAGAAGCGCAAGCAGGAAACCCGCATAGGTGTTGGAATATTGGAAAACAGAAGTCAGACGATAAGCGCCACTTGTGAACCAGATCGCATCTTTCTTGTAGATATGACCCATGGCATTGAGGAGTCCAAATATGACTATTGCATATCCGGACACATACAAAATTAGTTCAGCCGCGAGTCTTGTCGCCCTGGTGGAAACCAGTGACTGGGCAGTCAGGAAAAACACTGCGTAAACCGCGGTTACAAACACCATGACGACGGCGTTGTGGTAAGATACCGCTTGGAAAGATGAGATCCAATAGACAAAAGGGATCAACACCATGCCGGTTCCCAAAGGAAATTCGGGACAATCAAATTTCATGTTCCGCGAAAGATAAGCCAGGACAACCAGAAACACGGCAGAAACATACATCGCGGCTTCATAGATAGGCGGTTCGAAATCATATGTAAAACCGTTGAATAGCCCGCTTTGATAGGGAAAAAACAGGAAAAAGATGGCCATCCCAAATACAGAGGCCCATTGAGTAATGGAAAAATCGAATTTTTCGATCTTGGGTTTAGCATTACTAGATTTACGATACTGATAATTACTCATCGAATGTGCTCCTTATATTTTTCTCATAATCCAATATAAAGAAAGTCGATTATGCTTTACATTTATGTAACAACTATTACTATAAGTTATGAACCTGAATTTCGAAAGTATCGCGCTTTGAAAACATGAAAAGTGCCCCTAATCTTTGGTAGAATGGTGTTTGTACGAACAACATCACCCAAAGAGAGGAGCACCTTTTAGGTGAAGTCTACCACATCCGTCGGCAAAATCAAGACTGAATTTTCTCTGGAGAATGCTACCAGCTTCGGTGGCGTCAAAATCTTTCTGGAATACCTGGAGAAAATCAGGCTTTCTCAGGCATTACGCGGATTGTCGTGTGTGAAAGCTCACAACTCGTTATTTCCGGTTTATCGCATTCTGCTTTACCTCATCGTTGGATGGATGCTCGGCTGCGAGCGGCTCTTTCATTTTCGCAAACTGCAGCACGACTCGCTTCTCAAGCGATTTCTCGGCGGGCGATGCCCGCACCACACCTTGCTGTATAAAGAACTGATTCGTATGCGAACATATTGCCTCCACCTGCGATCGGAACTGCGAACGCTCAATCAGACCGTCATTCAGCCCTGCCTGCCGTCAGCGCTCATCCTGGATCTGGACTCCACGGTGGAAACCGTATACGGCGATCAAGTCGGCGCTGCGAAAGGCACGAACCCGCATAAGCCCGGCCGCAAAAGCTACCACCCGCTGCTGGCATTTGAGGGGCAGTCCCGTCTGTGCCTGAATGCCGTCCTCCGATCAGGGAACACGCATTCCTCTACGGATGCCGCTTCGTTCTTGAACGAAACATTCGAACTCCTTGGCAAACGCCCGGTGAAATATGCCAGATTCGACAAGGGCTTCGGCGGCGAAGATTTCTATAGCCTGTGGGAAAGCAAGAACATCGGCTATGTCGGCAAGTTGAAGTGGACAAAAGCGCCTTGCGGCAGAGGTTGCGGCCTGCCGGTACTGGAAACGATTTGTCGATGAAGACTGGATCATCGAAGGGATTGCACTGATCTACAAGGCGACATCCTGGAAAAAGCCTCGCCGCGTTGTAGTTATACGCAAAACGCAAGTCATCGAAGACGGGCAAGCCTGTCTGGTGCTGGACACCGATTGGCAATATGAAGCGATCGTGACCAATCTGGAATGGGAGCCGATTGACCTATGGCGGTTCTACAACCAGCGCTGCTCAATGGAGAACTATATCAAGGAAGCCAAAACATGGTTTCTCGATTAACCGGATCGCGACCAGCGATTTTGAGGCGAATGAAATCGACCTGCTCATCAAGCTGCTGGCGTATAACCTGTTCGAACGGTTCAAGCGTGACTGCTGTGAGCCGGTTCATCAAGGTTACACGATTGCCCGTTTCCGGCTGGAGTTCTTTCATTGCGCCGCGACGCTGATTCGGCACAGCCGCAATGTGATTCTCAGGTTAGCAAAAGATTTTGCAAACCGGCATGTCTGGAAGCGAATCGAAGCCAGAATCGCCATACTGGAATGACTTCTCCCTTAATTTTACATGGAAACCGAGAAGCCTCTTCAATGGGGAGGGGGAAGAACCATCCGCATATTGCGGATCTGGTCTCGCTCCGCCGGGAAATTACCCTTTTTCTTACAGCTCGTGTGCCGCTCGGTTCAAAACAGGTCTTGATATCATGGGCTTTCGAAATTCAGGATGAATCTTGTGACTGCAACTTGCGGTTGTTTGTAGTCTGAGTCAAGCCAGTGTGGGCACTTTTTTTGGGGATGATGGATCACGCGAAAAAGAGCCAATCCCTTGTTAGCGGTTTCATTTTTTCTTCCCTCGGCAACCGCTTTAAATATCTGGTATCAGTATCCTTTGAGACCTTTTAATGCCAGTCCGGTCGGGCGGCTTTGCCATTGGCTTCGGAGCAGCCGGATCATCCCGTCAACGCATCCCTTTGCCGGTCGTATGGCGTCTTTCAAGATCTTCCGTACACTGAACACCCGCTCTGGTGTCTCGACTTTGTGCTCGTCGGCTTCTTCCAGCCATCCGGCCTGTTTGCTTCGCATGACGGTCGTAAGCATCGCCCGGGAGCCTCGTTCACTCCAGCTATATCCTCCGCGCTTCGTCCGTTTGGCCAACACCCGCATCTGGGCTTCCGCACTCCCCATTGGCCTCATGCCAGTCGTGTCGATGCCGTTTGCTTCCAGTGTCTTCCGGTAATCCTCCAGATGCTTGCGGTGCCGCCTCAAGAACGACTTGTATGCGGTCCATTCATCCCGTTTGTCAGGCGCAATCTCCTCGATCGCTACGCTCTCCACGGCCGCCATCAAGGCCGCCGGCTCCTGCCTGGCCAACGCCTGTCTTGCGTCTTTCCATATCTTCGGCAGGTGTCCCACAAACCGCTTCAGATCGCGTGCCACATGAAACCGATCCAGCATGTAGATGCACTTGTGAAAATACGATTCGCATTCCCCGATCCAACTGGCTCCGTCTCCGCCCACCACCAGCCAGGTGTCCTCGTCGATCGCGTACTGTTCGGTCAGAAAGTCGCCAAACCCTTCCCAAAAGTCGCCCTCGCTCCGATGCAGATAATGCTGCTTGTTCGTAAGCCGCACACGCTTGCCGACCTGCTCCCATCCCTCATGCACCACGGCGATCGCATGCTCCATCCCGTGCCGCTTCCGCCGCTGCAGTTTCGTGTACAGGCCATCCACTTCCACGAACAGCACCCTGGCCTTGCGCTTTTCCACAGCCTTCACCGGCTTCTCCGCTTGCTCAATCAGCTTCTCCCGTATGGCCTCGTGGCTGAGTACCGGATAGCCCAACAGTTGCTCAAGCCGTCTGGCGCTGTCCCGGTACGACGGCCCCTCTGCCGCAAAGGCAATGGCCGTTTCCAGCAGATGCGGACTGACTTTCCCTCGCCCTTCAAATCGCAAGTGCTGGTCGAGCAGGTACACGTATTTGCCGGTTTGGCGATCCATGTACAACCTTCGCTTGAAGCGGATGTTGCCAAACACGGTGTTCATGCTGGTCTCCCGTTCAGCCTTGACGCGATACCGCTCGCGATCCCGTTGCTCCAGAATGATTTCATCCAACTTCTCCAGCGCGGTTCTCATCGCGGCGGTGAACAGACCCTGCATCTTTCTGAACATCCACTCTTCAAGCTCTTTCATTGTCGGAATGGTTGTGGTAAAGTGCTGCACAGGAGCCTCCTCCTTTGAGTGTGTGTTTTTTGCCAAATTCTACTCTACCAAAGGAGAGGCTCTCTTTCTATGCCCGCTTTTTCCAATCTTTACCCCAACACAAATTTTACTCTAACAGGAGTTTGTTATAATTAGTCTAATAAAACGATAAATCCGTATGCAAGGAGTTTGATTTGGGCTATGATATTGAGAGTGAGACCCATGTGGCTGGAGGTGATTATTTACTGGTGTAAATATGTTTGAGTTAATGACTGTAGCCATAGTGTAGAATACGGAACATTGACTAAAATCACAAATCAATCCGTGCATAGCGGTAGCTTGGGAAGTGGAGTATTTACTAATTATGAAAAATTTTACTCGGACGTGCAAACTAATTATAGATTTGTCGAGAAGTGATTTTAAAGCGAGATATGCAGGGTCATTTTTAGGTGTGGTATGGGGACTCGTGAATCCACTAATGACCCTTTGCGTATATTGGTTTGTGTTTGAGGTTGGGTTTCGATCAGGTCCTCGTCCGGACGGTACCGCTTTTATCGTCTGGTTGACTTGTGGCATGGTTATTTGGTTTTTTTTGTCGGAATCAGTGTCAAATTCAACAAACAGCTTGATTGAATATAGCTATTTGGTAAAAAAGATATCATTTAATATTATAGTTCTGCCAGTTGTTAAAATAGTATCTTCCCTTTATAACCATGTTTTTTTCTTGCTAGTACTCTTGGTCATCTTATTGACCCATGATTACTCGCCGCATATTACTAATGTACAGTTTCTATATTATTTGTTGTGCGGGATCTATTTATCGACTAGTGTAGGTTTAGTTACTTCATCCTTAGTGGTTTTCATTCGCGATATTGCTCAAATAGTCGGCCTTGTCATTCAAATTGGTTTTTGGTTAATCCCTATAGTATGGTCGCCCGAAATCATTAAGGAAGAGTACATGATTTTGTTTAAACTCAACCCGGTGTACTACTTGGTTGAAGGTTATCGAGATTCATTTATCGATCATATTTGGTTTTGGGATAGAACCGTTCAAACACCGTATTTTTGGTTAGTTACAACTGTGATTTTCATTGTTGGTCTCACCATGTTCAAGAAACTAAGGCCGCATTTTGCGGACGTACTTTGATGTTGGAGGCAGTATATGTGTGAATATTCAATTGAACTCAATAACATTTCCAAAAAGTATAAGTTATATTCCAAACCTTCGGATCGAGTGAAAGAAGCATTACTTGGTAAAAAGACTTATCGCGAGTTCGAGGCACTAAAAAATATTTCGTTAAAGGTCAAAAAAGGAGAGACGCTTGGAATCATTGGTCGTAATGGATCGGGAAAATCAACATTGTTAAAAATTATATCCGGTGTTTTAACGCCAAGTTCAGGACAAAAATATGTAAACGGTGAAGTAGGTGCGTTACTTGAGTTAGGCACAGGCTTCAATATGGAATATACGGGGTACGAAAATATTTTCTTAAATGGGACCATGAGGGGGTTTACGCGGGAACAGACAGAGGAGAAACTTCAACAAATAATTGACTTTGCCGATATTGGCGATTTTATACATCAGCCCGTAAAAACCTATTCTAGCGGTATGTTTGCAAGATTAGCTTTCTCCGTCATGGTTAGTTTCAAACCTGAAATACTCATTGTTGACGAAGCGTTATCTGTCGGAGATGTATTTTTTCAACAAAAATGCAACAAATTTATGAAGGATGAGATGAGCGGGATTACGAAGATTTTGGTATCTCACGATCTGAGTTCAATAGCAAGCATGGCTGACAATGTGGTTGTGCTTGAAAATGGAGAGATTGCGTTTTACGGTGAGCCGCTCAAAGGGATTGAATACTATACCAAAACGTTGCATTCGGAAACTTTTGCAATTCAACATGGCACGACGGAACATCATTCACAAGTCGTTTCGGGTGATCTTGAAAATGATTGGATCAAGGTGAACCAAGAATCGTTGGGCGGGGCAAAAGAAATTCAAATTCAGGCCTATAAGTTAATTGTGGATGGGGAGACATATAAAGGGTACATTCAACCGGGATCAAATATTGAATTGGCTGTCCATATTACGTCCCAGAAAACATCGTCTGAGATTATCTTTGGTTATCTTGTCAATGATAAATATGGCAATGCGATTTTTGGGGAGAATACACTAAGTTCAAAGAATAAACTTATTTCGGTTGAAAAGTCAAAAGAATATGTTTTAAAGATAATGTTCGAGTGGCCCGAGATCCAGCAAAATGATTATTTCATCACTCTTGGCATAGGCGAAGGAATTCATGAATTGCATCATACTATCCAATGCTGGGCGCATAATGTTGTTCAAGTAAAGAGCATCACCATGAATACGGTACATGCATTGTTCAACAATAAGATAGATGATCTTGTTGTCAAAGTGCTATAAGAAGGAAGGACTGAATTTGGTTGTGTGGGAAATGAGCGATCCGACCTTTGAGGCGGATATATTAAACGAAAAGCTTAAAGTGGCACCGTGGGAAGGACACCGGAAATTTGCCTATGATCTAATTCGTTATATACGACCAAGTATAGTTGTCGAATTGGGAAGTCATTACGGGTGTTCTCTTTTTTCATTTGCACAAGCGATTAAAGATGAAAGGCTCAAGACCTTGCTTTATGCAGTAGATACTTGGCAGGGTGATGAGCAAGCGGGTTTTTACGGTGAAGAAGTTTTCGATTTGGTAAAGAAGACATGTGAAATGTTTTTTCAAAGTATAAATATATTGCTTTTGAGGAAAACGTTTGATGAAGCATTACAAGATATTGAGGACAATTCTGTCGATATCATACACATTGATGGACTGCATACTTATGACGCGGTAAGCCATGATTATAATACATGGCTCCCCAAGTTGAAAAAGAATGGTGTTATTTTATTTCATGATGTGTATAGTCCGGTTGGTTATGGGTCAAACGATTTTTGGAAAGAGATATCGGAACAATTCCCTAACTTTTCCTTGAAACACAGTTGGGGGCTAGGAATTTTGTTTCCCAAAGGGGATGAATTATATAAGAAACTGCTTTATGAAAACATTCCAGAGAAATTATTGATATATGAATATAAAGCAAGATATGAACTGGAAACGATAAAAAACCATGACCTAACTCATATGGTTGTCGAGCGAGATAAAGCAATTCGAAGCAATGAAAAAATGATTCAAGAAAGAGACTCGCTTATTGCAGATCAATACAAAATAATTGATGATTTGAAGAAAACTATTGCATCGCTTGAAGTAATGATAAAAGAACACGACAACGAGTATTTGGCTCAAATAAATGGTAAAGACAAAGTAATTGAGGAATTAGTTAGTGATCGTGATCGGATCACAGTTGAATTTAGCAGACAAATAGAGGATATTTCCAATTTATTAAATGTAAAGAAAAAGGAATATAACGATCTGAAAGAATTGAATAATACTTTGCACGACAGAATTGATGAATTGACTAAAAAAATCGAAAAACTTGAAGAAACAATAAATTACTATCAAGCGAAACGATTGATTGTTAATTTTAGGCGTAAAAAGTAAGGGTGATTGAAAATGCTGCATATAAAAGATAGGATTGATTTTGATGAATACGAATACGTTTTTTTTGACATCTTTGATACGATTCTCTTAAGAAATGTGTACCCTGAGTACACAAAGATGATATGGTCAAAACGTATGAGTGTTCAATTTGGTGATAAATTAACGGCTGAAGAGGTATACCAGCTTCGTTCGGAGATAGAGGCAAGATTGTGTATTGAGAATGAACAAAGTGGAAAAGATAAAGAATTTCATTATATGCAACTCATTGAACAATTGTACCGATATTTTATCACAAAAAAGATTATATCGGATTTGTCGATTCAATCTTTTTATGACATTTGTATCAATATTGAGACGGATGTAGAGATCGGGGTACAGTATGTAGATCCTCATTGGCTTGAACTAGTAAAGCATATTAAATCGGATTCACGAAAAATCAAAGTTTTTTGTGTGTCTGATTTTTATTTGCCGAAGGCAACACTTTATAGCTTATTCGATTATCATGGCATCTTAAGATATGTTGATGAAATCTATGTATCAAGTGAAATATTATTAACGAAGAAATCAGGAAGACTTTTTGACTTCATATTAGAATTGCATAAAATTGCACCAAGCAATGTTTTAATGGTCGGCGATAACGAGATATCGGATTATAAAGTTCCAATTGAAAAAGGAATGAAGGCTTATTTAATTGATCGCACAAAACAATTTAACAAATATGCCGAACACGAGAGAATACACAAGATCAATACTATTGTTGGAATTGAATCGCAATTGATTAAAATGGCAAATGATTTTAGGAAAATTACACCATTTCATAATATTATTTTCTCGTTATTTTATTTCATCAAGAAGTTGCATGAAACGTTGGTTAATCGAGGGGTTAAGGATGTTTTCTTTCTTTCGAGAGAAGGGGAGTATCTCAAGAAGTTATTTGACATCTACCAAGGCCAAGAAGGTTTCCGGAACATTCAGACAATCAATACGCACTATTTGTTGGTTTCAAGAAAGGCCACATATTTGCCTTCGTTAAAACCAATAGAGAGTGAAACCTTTAATATACTGTTTCGACAATATCGTAAGATAAGCGCTTATGATTTCCTTTCGAGCATTAACTTCACTAGTGATGCTATGAATCTGCTTTCAACAGAATTGGCATTTGATCTCCAACGTGTGGAAGATGATTTTCCGACAAGCTCAACTTTTCAAAAGTTGATGAAAAGTGATACCTTTCGAAATATTTATGAACGGGAACGAAATGAACAGAATCGATTGTTTAAGAAATATGTAGACCAATTTAATGTCGACTTAACGAATGGAATGCATATTGTTGATGTAGGCTGGAAAGGAACAATACAAGATAATTTATTCAACATTTATAATGGTGAAGTCTCAGTTTTCGGATATTACCTTGGAATTGTTGCAGCTGGCGAAATGAGACCTGGAAATGATAAACAAGGTATATTGTTTTCATCAATACCAGTTATGTCATCTTATTTCGGAGTTTTTAATGAAAATCGTGCCATTTATGAAGTGCTTCTAGGTGCGTCTCATGGAAGCGCAGAACGATATAATTTTAACGAGTCCGGTAAAATCATAGTAGAAACCAGCAAAAACCAAAGGGAATTTGAAATATATAAAAATATTGTCCAGCACACCCAGCAAGCGATGGAGCAGAGCTTCATTGAACTGTGTTCAGTGTTGTGCAAAAAGAGTATAGATATTAGTAAATACTTAGAGATTTTCGCGAAAATCCATGCCGAATTTATATTAAACCCCAATAAACAGGAGCTACAATTTTTCGATAAACTATATCATTTTGAGAATTTTGGCATTTTTGAGTATACTGAATTTCAAACCAAGAAAAATGTAGGAATCAATGAACGGATATCCAATGCAATACAACTAATCAAAAACCCCAATAAGTTTTTCAGAGAAAGTTTTTGGGCTCCACTAACTTTGAGAGATGCGGGTCTTTCTGTATTAATACCCCTGTATCGATTTTATAAACAGCGTAAGTACTTCAAAACCATGAACAGTGAAAAGCCAATGAGCGAGAACTACAGTGAGTTAAAGGATCAAATTAAGAAACTGGAATACATGGTCAAAGACCGTGATGAAGCGATTGCCAACATGACTCGAATGATTGATGATCGTGATGCTGCTATAAAAAGTATGACAGCCATGATCGATGATCGTGATGCTGCTATAAAAAGTATGACTGAAATGATAAATGAACGGGATACATTGATACAAGAATTGTATAATCGATTGGAACAATATAAAAATAATAATGAAGGTTGATGTATGATGAAATGGGCTATACTTCTAGGATCACCTGATATAAGCGGGGGCAGCTATGTAATATTTGAACATGCAATTCGAGCTCAAAAAAAAGGTATCGAGATAACGATTGTTACGGAAGAAAAGGTGTCCATGGAGAGACTTCACTGGCACCCAGAAGCCAGATCGCTCATATGGAAAACATTTTCCGAAGTTTCCAATGAAATATTCGATATCTGTATTGCTACCTGGTGGCGAACTGTATATGAGATGACCAGAGTAACTGCTTCTACATATGCGTATTTTGTTCAGTCAATTGAATCAAGGTTTTATGAAGAATCGGAAAAACCGTTGCGCAAATTAGTCGAATCCACTTATAGGTTACCTCTCTATAAAATTACTGAGGCTACTTGGATAAAACAATATTTGAAGGAAAAACATAATTCAGAGGCTTACTTGGTCAGGAATGGCATTCGAAAAGATATATATTCGCCGATTGGTGAATCTATTGCGCCACGTGAGCCGGGCAAGTTGAGAGTCCTCGTAGAAGGACCGATCGATGTCGGGTTTAAAAATGTACCGAAAACAATTGAACTGTGCAGACGTTCGCTTGCAGATGAAATTTGGTTGCTCACATCAAGTCCAATTGATTCTTACACTGGCGTCGATCGAGTATTTTCAAGAATACCCATCTTCGATACGGCCAAAATTTATCGTTCTTGCGACGTAATAATTAAACTAAGTTACGTGGAAGGCATGTTCGGTCCGCCGCTCGAAATGTTTCACTGCGGAGGAACGTCGATTACCTACAATGTTACGGGGCATGATGAATATATCGTTGCTGACGTCAATGGGTTAGTAGCTGCGACTGATGACGATGATCAAGTAATCCAATATATAAATTTGTTAAAAGAAAATCCGACCAAACTGAATCAATTGAAAACGAAAGCTTTGGAAACAGCAGAACAATGGCCGAGCTGGGATCAGTCTTCAAATGAATTTATTGCTGCTGTACAAGATATTTGTTTGAACAAACCTCCAATTGAACAATCGAAATTGCGAAATGATTGTCAGTTTTATTTCGATTGGTATGTAATTGGTGAAGACTATAAGAATGCATTGGCTGGTCATAAATCGACAGCAAGGTTGATATATCATAAATTAAATAATTATTTAAGAACTAACCACCCCAAAATACATCAATTTGCCCGTACTATGAAATTTAAGATCATCGCGAGGAAAATGTAAATGCCGCGTGTTCTTGTTCTCATGTCCACTTACAATGGCGAGAAGTATTTAGCGGAGCAATTGGAAAGTATAATGAATCAAACAGGTGTTGATGTTAATCTCTTGATTAGAGATGATGGATCAACAGATAAAACTTTAGAAATATTAAAACATTTTTGTTCAACCTATCCTCAAAAAATTTTGCTTTCTTCAGGCGAAAATATCGGTGTTATCAATAGTTACTATAATCTTATTGAAACTGTTCAAGAAGATTACGATTATTTTGCGTTTGCTGATCAAGATGATGTATGGTTAATCGATAGACTACAACGAGCTATTGGTCTACTGAAACTTGAAGAGGAGAAATCTCCGGATATTCCGTTGCTTTATTGCTCCAGCACTACGATGTTCGATGATAAACGCATACTAGGAATATGGCCTTTAATCCCTAAACGAGAATTGACAGTATTTAATGCTCTAGCAGAAAATGTTGTTGTCGGCTGTACTGTAGTAATTAATAAGCATTCAAAGCAGCTATTAGTAAAACTGAAACCTAACACAAAAGACATTATAATGCATGATTGGTGGATGTACATTTGTGTATCATTATTTGGAAAAATTATTTTTGATGATTTTCCTACTGTTTTATACAGGCAACACAGTTCAAACTTGGTTGGCGGAGATACAGGAGTTAGGCTACTAGTAAAAAGGATGTCTCGATTTATTTTGAATGCAGAAAGAAAGAGGAGCAGACAATTAAAGGAATTAGTTAATGTTCTGTGTAAAAATAATATGGGAACAATTTTAAGTGAATCCATTAGTTCATTAGTCGATTATGAGAAAAAGTCTTTTATTTCAAGGGTAATGATTGCTTTCAATTTACCAATTTATAAACAACATAGTATAAATACATTTTTCCTCCGGCTATCTATAGTGTTTAAAAGATACTAGTTTGATTTGAGTAAAAAAAGGAGTGGTAACGTGAATATAAGAACCGTATTGAACAGATTAGAAATGCAACATATTTTGTTGTTTGTTAGTTTGATTTATATCCCAATTCTTTTGCTCCTCTCTGAAAGTTTTGGTTTGATGATGTTTCGGACGGGGGATGAAGCGGGGTATTTTGATACTGTTAAAAGAATACAAGACGGAATGGTTAGCGGTAACATTAGCCATGCCTTTTCTGGTAGTACATATTCCTATGGATTTGGGTACTTTATAGTCCTCGCAATAGTATCATTTCCATTTTACTTTTTCAATTTCGAACAAGGAATTATCCTGAATTTCGAAAGTATCGCGCTTTGAAAACATGAAAAGTGCCCCTAATCTTTGGTAGAATGGTGTTTGTACGAACAACATCACCCAAAGAGAGGAGCACCTTTTAGGTGAAGTCTACCACATCCGTCGGCAAAATCAAGACTGAATTTTCTCTGGAGAATGCTACCAGCTTCGGTGGCGTCAAAATCTTTCTGGAATACCTGGAGAAAATCAGGCTTTCTCAGGCATTACGCGGATTGTCGTGTGTGAAAGCTCACAACTCGTTATTTCCGGTTTATCGCATTCTGCTTTACCTCATCGTTGGATGGATGCTCGGCTGCGAGCGGCTCTTTCATTTTCGCAAACTGCAGCACGACTCGCTTCTCAAGCGATTTCTCGGCGGGCGATGCCCGCACCACACCTTGCTGTATAAAGAACTGATTCGTATGCGAACATATTGCCTCCACCTGCGATCGGAACTGCGAACGCTCAATCAGACCGTCATTCAGCCCTGCCTGCCGTCAGCGCTCATCCTGGATCTGGACTCCACGGTGGAAACCGTATACGGCGATCAAGTCGGCGCTGCGAAAGGCACGAACCCGCATAAGCCCGGCCGCAAAAGCTACCACCCGCTGCTGGCATTTGAGGGGCAGTCCCGTCTGTGCCTGAATGCCGTCCTCCGATCGGGGAACACGCATGCCTCTACGGATGCTGCTTCGTTCTTGAACGAAACGTTCGAGCTCCTTGGCGGACGTTCGGTGAAATATGCCCGATTCGACAAGGGCTTCGGCGGCGAGGAGTTCTATAGCCTGTGGGAAGGCAAGAAAATCGGCTATGTCGGCAAGCTGAAATGGACGCAGCGCCTTGCGGCGCAGGTTGCAGCCTGCCGGTACTGGAAACGATTTGTCGATGAAGACTGGATTATCGAAGGGATTACGCTCATTTACAAAGCGACATCCTGGAAAAAGCCCCGCCGCGTGGCGATCATTCGCAAAGCGCAGGTAATCGATGACGGACAGACCCGCTTGGTATTCGACACCGATTGGCAATACGAAGCGATCGTGACCAATCTGGATTGGGAGCCGATTGACCTGTGGCGGTTCTACAACCAGCGCTGCTGTATGGAAAACTACATCAAGGAAGCCAAGAACGGGTTTTCGATTGACCGGATTGCGACCAGCGATTTTCAGGCGAATGAAATCGATCTGCTCATCAAGCTGCTGGCGTACAACCTGTTCGAACGGTTCAAGCGTGACTGCTGCGAGCCGGTTCATCAAGGTTACACGATTGCCCGTTTCCGTCTGGAGTTCTTTCATTGCGCCGCGACGCTGATTCGGCACAGCCGCAATGTGATTCTCAGGTTAGCAAAAGATTTTGCAAACCGGCATGTCTGGAAGCGAATCGAAGCCAGAATCGCCATACTGGAATGACTTCTCCCTTAATTTTACATGGAAACCGAGAAGCCTCTTCAATGGGGAGGGGGAAGAACCATCCGCATATTGCGGATCTGGTCTCGCTCCGCCGGGAAATTACCCTTTTTCTTACAGCTCGTGTGCCGCTCGGTTCAAAACAGGTCTTGATATCATGGGCTTTCGAAATTCAGGGTTATTTATTTTGTGATAAAATAGGAAACGTATATAGATAAGCAATACAACAGTGATTGACAGATAAATATGTAAATTGCTGATAGGAAAAGTAACGTTAAAGATCTGAAGCTGCTCTTTATTACGCAGAACAAGTTGGTAAAAGCCTTCCGAAAATATATACGGTGTTGAACACAACACATATATAATTGGCGGAGTGATCATATAACATAGAGTTTTTATTGTAAATCCATATCGCTTCCATATGAAAATAAGAATTAACGGGAGTGCAGCTGCTACATGAAATTTAACCTAAATTTCGAAAGCCCGTAATATCAAACACTGAATATAGTGGATCTGCCTCGCGGACTGTAAAAAAGTAGAGGTTTCCCAGTCCATTCGATTCAGATCAACGTTATGCAGATGCACTTTCCCCCTCCCCGCTGAAGAGGCTGCGATTTCTTCCATGTTAAATTTAGGGTTTTCTCATTCCAAAAGTGCGATCCTGGCTTCTATTCGTTGCCATGCATACCGGTTTGCAAAGTCTTTCGCCAGCTTGAGAATGATGTTGCGGCTATGCCGAATAATCGTTGCTGCGCAATGGAAGAACTCTAATCGGAACCGTGCGATTGTGTAACCTTGATGTACCGGTTCGCAGCAGCTTCGCTTGAATCGCTCGAACAAATTGTAGGCGAGTAATTTGATCAACAAGTCGAGTTCATTCGCCTCAAATTCGCTCGTCGCAATTCTATCAATGGAGAAGCCGTTCTTCGCTTCCTTGATATAGTTCTCCATACAACAGCGTTGGTTGTAGAAGCGCCACAGATCAAGCGGCTCCCATTCGAGGTTGGTGACGATCGCTTCGTATTGCCAGTCCGAATCGAACACCATGCGGGTCTGGCCATCATCAACGATGTGTGCCTTGCGAATAATGGCTACGCGGCGCGGCTTCTCCCAAGATGTCGCTTTGTAGATGATCGTAATCCCTTCGATGATCCAGTCTTCATCGACGAATCGTTTCCAGTACCGGCAGGCTGCGACTTGTTCTGCAAGGCGCTTTGTCCATTTCAACTTTTCCGACGTAACCGATTCCTTTGCCTTCCCACAGGCCGTAGAAATCTTCACCGCCGAAGCCCTTATCGAACCTCGCGTACTTCACCGGATGCTCCCTCAGCAGTTCGAAGGTTTGGTGAAGAAAAGCTGACGCATCCGTGGAGGAGTGCGTATTGCCCGAACGTAGAACGGCATTCAAACATAGACGAGACTGTCCTTCGAAGGCCAGCAAAGGATGATAACTCTTACGGCCGGGCTTATGCGGGTTCGTGCCTTTAGCCGCTCCGCCCTGATCGCCATATACGGTTTCAACGGTGGAGTCAAGGTCCAGAATGAGAGCCTCTGGTAAACAAGGTCCAATGATTTCCTGATTGAGCGACCGCAATTCGGGCAACAGTTTCGGGTGCGATTTGCTAAGACGCGACAACTCTTTGTATAACAGCGAATGGTGCGGACAGAGTCCACCGAGAAACCGCTTTAGAAGCGAGTCTTGCTGTAGCTTGCGGAAATGGAAGAGGCGTTCGCAGCCGAGCATCCAGCCGACGACGAGATAAAGCAGAATACGGTAGACGGGGAACAGCGAGTTGTTTGCTTTCATGCATGACAGCCTTTGTAAAGCAGCGGCAAACTTGATTTTTTTCGAGGTATTCCAGGAAGATTTTGATGCCGCCGAAACTGGTCGCGTTTTGTAAGGAAAATTCGGTCTTGATTTTGCTGATGGGTGTGGTAGACTTCACCTAAAAGGTGCTCCTCTCTTTGGGTGTAGTGTTCTCGACAAACACCATTCTACCAAAGATTTGGGCACTTTTTTATGTTTTCAATGAACGGTACTTTCGAAATTTAGGTTTAACGCTGATTGCCATTCCAAAAACTAACGATGATAATACAATCTTGCCGCGCAACAAAAAATAGAGTGAAACGATTAAAAATGCAGTTGGGATTAGATCCAATTGCGAATGAATGTAACAGGCGTAGATGATAATCGGCGATGCAAAATAAAAAGCAATGATTGCTTTAGGCCGATGTGGGTACATCTTCAATAAAACAACTAAAATGACGATGTCAGATAATAATAAAGGTAATTTGAACAGAAGATTCTGCATCAGGAGATTTTCAAACAATCCGGAAAGAAGTTGAAACGGACTAAGAATGTACAACATTAACGCAGGATATGGGAACGAATTCGGTAAATGGTTATCGTAGAAGTACTGCCATGGATTTTCCCAAGTTGATATAAAGAAATTGACAAATGGAACAAACAGCAAATCCTTATATCCGGAAGAGAAAATGGCTAGCAATGCGAGTTTGAGCGCTACAATAAACAAAAACAAACGACTTTGATAGAGTTTGGTTGCCATATTATAACTACATCCTTGTGTTATTATCTTTATTTAACCTACGCATTTAATTATTATATAGCTATTCCAGAGAAACATGAAGCAATATGTCGTTAATGCGAAAATGATGGAGGAACTCTTAGATGAAAGGCATCATCCTTGCCGGCGGCACCGGTTCCCGGCTATATCCATTGACGAAAGTTACGAACAAGCATCTGCTTCCTGTGGGTAAATACCCGATGATCTATTATGCCATCGCCAAGTTGAAGGAAGCCGGAATCTGCGATATTCTCATTGTAACAGGCAAGGAACATATGGGCGATGTCGTCAGTCTGCTCGGCAGCGGGCGGGAGTTCGGCGTCGCCTTCACTTACAAGGTTCAGGATGAAGCCGGCGGGATTGCGCAGGCGCTCAGTCTCGCCGAACATTTCGTCAATGGCGATCGGATGGTCGTAATTCTCGGGGACAATATCTTTGCAGATCGCATCGTGCCTTTCGTCGAGAATTACAAGAAGCAGCCCTCGGGAGCCAAGATCTTGATCCAGAAAGTTCCCGATCCGCATCGCTTCGGCGTACCGGAGTTGAAGGACGGGCGTATCGTCTCGATCGAAGAAAAACCGCGCCTGCCTAAGAGTTCCTATGCCGTTACCGGCATATACATGTACGACAGCCGCGTGTTCGATTTGATTCGGACGCTTAAGCCTTCCGCGCGCGGCGAACTTGAGATTACGGATGTCAACAACGGTTATATCCAAGCAGGCGAGTTGACGTACGATATTCTGGAAGGCTGGTGGACGGATGCCGGCACGCATGCGTCGCTGGCGCGTGCCAACGATCTTGCGAAGGAGATCACGTTGGGCGAAGAGTTCGGTAAGTTCAAAAGTTAGGCAGGCAGGTGGAATATGAAGGTAACGGATACACGGATCCCCGGGCTGAAGCTGATCGAACCGGCCGTCTTCGGAGACGCCCGGGGTTTTTTTCTGGAAAGCTACAATGCGGCCCGATTCCGCGAAGCGGGGCTGAATCACGTCTACGTGCAGGACAACCATTCGTTGTCGGTCGATGCGGGCGTACTGCGCGGACTGCATTATCAACTGAACCCCAAGGCGCAGACGAAGCTGGTGCGCGTGACGGCGGGAGCCGTCTACGATGTCGTGGTGGATATCCGTCGTGGTTCGCCGACTTACGGTCAATGGCAGTCATTCATTCTGAGCGCGTCCAACAAAAGGCATCTGCTGGTTCCGAAGGGTTGTGCCCACGGGTTCTGCACACTGGTGCCGAACACCGAGGTGCAATACAAGGTCGATGAATTTTACTCGCCCGAACACGACCGGGGCATCGCATGGAACGATCCCACGCTCGGCATCGATTGGCCGGTATCCGCGCCGATCCTGTCCGAGAAAGACAGCAAGCATCCTCCGCTTGCCGAAGCCGACAACAATTTCGTGTACGAAGGGTGAGTTGTTGAAGTGAAACTACTGGTTACCGGCGGCGCGGGATTTATCGGCAGCAACTTCATCCTGTACATGGTGCGGCAATATCCTCATTATCAGATTATAAATGTCGATGCGCTTACGTACGCGGGAAATCTGGAGAATTTGCGTTCGGTCGAGCAGCATCCGAATTACCGGTTCGTGAAGGCGGATATCGCCGACCGTACCGCAATGGAGCCGTTATTCCGGGAAGGACTCGACGCGGTGCTCAATTTCGCGGCGGAGTCGCATGTGGACCGCAGCATTCTGCAGCCGGATCTGTTCGTGAGGACCAATGTGCTCGGCACGCAGACGCTGCTCGATCTGGCGAAGCAATACGGTGTCGGCAAGTTCGTGCAAATCTCAACAGACGAAGTGTACGGCACGTTGGGCGAGACCGGGCTTTTCACCGAGGAGACGCCGCTCGCGCCGAACAGTCCGTATTCGGCCAGCAAGGCAGGCGCCGATCTGCTCGTGCGGGCTTATCATGAGACCTTTGGCCTTAACGTGAACATTACGCGCTGCTCCAACAACTACGGACCTTATCAATTCCCGGAGAAATTGATCCCGCTCATGATCCGGAATGCGTTGGAAGACAAGGCGCTCCCGGTGTACGGCGACGGGCTGAACGTACGCGACTGGCTGTATGTCGAAGATCATTGCAGCGCGATCGATCTGGTGCTGCATCAAGGCAAGCGCGGCGAAGTGTACAACATCGGCGGCAACAACGAACGAACGAACATCGAGGTCGTGAAGACGATTCTAACGGAGCTCGGCAAGCCGGAGTCGCTGATCCGGTTCGTGAAAGACCGCCCGGGCCATGACCGCCGTTACGGCATCGACGCGACGAAGATTCGCCGGGAATTGGGATGGCAGCCGAAATACGACTACGAGACCGGCATCAAGGAGACGATCCGTTGGTATCTTGAGCACCAAGACTGGATGGAACAGGTCGTTTCCGGCGCTTACCGGCAATATTACGAATTGCAGTATCGCGATCGGCAGGGATGACGATGTCGGCAAGCAAGATGAAAATATTGGTCACCGGCGCGAACGGCCAACTGGGCCGGGAGATTACCCTGCTTCCTGAGCAGCCGGGTATCGAAATCATCGGCTTCGGGCGGGACAGGCTGGATATTACGGACATGGAACAATGCCGGCGAGTGATCGGCGCGCACCGGCCGGACGCGGTCATCCATTGCGCGGCCCATACGGCGGTCGATTTGGCCGAGTCGGAGCCGGATGCGGCCTACCGTGTCAACGCTTACGGGACGCGGAACGTGGCGGTTGCAGCGGAGGAAATCGGGGCGAAACTCGTCTACATCAGCACCGACTACGTGTTCGATGGTCGGGGGAGCCAGCCTTATCGCGAATACGACCGTACGGATCCGCAGTCGGTATACGGCAAATCGAAGCTGGCCGGCGAGCTGCTGGCCCAGACGCTGTGCAGGCGGTACTTCATTGTGCGGACGTCGTGGGTCTATGGGAAGTACGGCAGCAATTTCGTGAAGACGATGCTGAGATTGGCTGGCGAGCGGGATCGGCTCAAGGTCGTGCACGACCAAGTCGGCTCCCCGACCTATACGCTGGATTTGGCGGAGTTCCTGCTCGAGCTGGTGCAGACCGATTATTACGGGATCTACCATGCATCCAATACCGGCGTATGTTCCTGGTACGAATTCGCGAAGGCGATCTTCGAGGAGCGGGGGCTTCGCGTGGAAGTCGAGCCGTGCACGACGGCCGATTACCCGCGGCCAGCACCGCGCCCGGCTTATTCGGTTCTGGATCACGGCGCGATCCGGATCCACGGCCTGAAGCCGCTCCGCCCATGGCGGGACGCGCTGCGCCATTATCTGCAGAACAGCGAGTGATGACAAGTGGCACTAGCGGAGACGGTAACACCGATCGTCAGCGTATGCATCGTAACCTATAACAGCGCTCAAGACATCGGGGACTGCCTGCACGCCGTGCGGAAGCAGTCCTTTCCGCTTCAGTCGATCGTCGTCGTGGATAATGCGTCGACGGACGGGACGCGGGAAGTGCTGGCGCGGTACGGCGACGAGATCCGGCTCATCGCGAACGAGCGCAACAACGGATTCGCCGGCGGACAGAATCAAGCGCTCGCCGCGGCGGCGCCGTCCGACTACGTGCTGGTGCTCAACCCCGACGTGTCGCTCGACCCCGATTACATCGCGGAGATCATTGCTGTCATGGAACGCGACCCGCGCATCGGCAGTGCGACGGGCATGCTGGTGCGAGCAGACCGGCCCGATACGATGGACAGCGCGGGACTTATGCTGCGCCCCGACCGGAATGCGGTCGATCTTGCCGCCGGCGAGCCGGCCGCGAACTGGACAAGCCCGCGGGAGATATTCGGCGTCTCCGGCGCGGCAGCCGTCTACCGCCGGGCCATGATCGAAGAGATTGCGGATGAAGGGCAGTTCTTCGATGAAGATTTCTTCGCGTACAAGGAAGATGTCGACGTCGCCTGGCGCGCGCGGCATCTCGGATGGACGTCGGCCTACGTGCCCGCCGCCCGGGCCGTCCACCGCCGAGGCTGGAAAGAAGGCGGACGGCGTTCGGTCCCGCTCTTCGTCAGACGCCACTCGTATCAGAACCGTTTTTTCACGTTGATCAAAAATGAACCGGCCGGATGGCACCTGCTTCGGCTGATCCCGCGGCTGCTTCTGGTCGAAGCGGCCAAGCTGGGGTATATCGTCTTGTTCGAGCCCGGCCTGCTCGCGTGCTGGCCGCGTATCGCGAAGCTGCTTCCGGCGATGCTGCGCAAGCGGCGCCGGTTGTTCGCGCGCGCGAAGGCGAAGCGCGGCGATATCTAGTGGAAGATTGTTGGTAGGATTCATTTTTTCTGCTAGAATTGTAGTGAATGATTAAATGGCCTCGGTCATCTGTGGGTGAGTGCGGTGTTAAGGCAGAATCAGCGATTTCTAACGCAAATTTATGTGCTTTTCGATGCGGTCGGCATGATCGTCGCTTTTCTTGCGGCGTACTGGATCAAGTTTGAAAGCGGTTGGCTGCCCGGAACGGAGGCATTGTCATTCAGTTCCTACCTGCTCTGGGGGCTCGTATACGCCATTCTTGCCGTGCTTGTCGGCTATTCCGCCGGACTCTACAAACCGCGGCGGCGGACGAAACTCTCGACAGATGTCTGGAAGCTCGGGCAGGTGCATCTGCTCAGTTTCGTCGGGCTGCTCAGTTTCCTCTATTTCGCGAAAGAGATCCACGTGTCGCGGGAGTTTCTCGGCATCTTCCTGGGACTGAACCTGACAGTACTGTCCGTCTACCGGATCGCAGTCAAGATGACGCTGTTCCGCCTGCGCCGCGCGGGTTACAACAAGAAGTATCTGCTCATTCTCGGCGCGGGATCGGTTGGGCGCAATTTCTATAAGAGTCTGCTGCAATATCCCGAGCTGGGCTATGAGGTCTTCGGTTTTCTAGACGACAACCTGAAGGAACATCCTCCCACAGGCCATCAGATGCCGCCGATTCTCGGCGGGCTGGATCGCCTTGATGAAGTGCTTCGCAATCACTTGATCGATGAAGTCATCGTTGCGTTGCCGCTCGCGGCATACGAGAAGTACGCGGAAATCATCGAGACCTGCGACAACGCCGGCGCGAAGACGCTGATTATCCCCGACTATTTCGATCTGCTGCCGGCTCGGCCGTACTTCGATAATTTTGCGGGAATCCCGCTCATCAATGTGCGCGACATTCCGCTCGACGAGCTCGGCAACCGGCTGCTGAAGCGGGTTTTCGATATTGTGTTCTCGATCGCGGCCATCATCGTGACGTCGCCGATCATGCTGATTGCCGCCATCGGGATCAAGCTGACGTCGCCGGGTCCCGTCATCTTCAAACAGGAGCGGATGGGGCTGGATCGGCGCACCTTCGTCATGTACAAGTTCCGGACCATGCATGTGTCGGACCAGAATACGGCGGATACGCAATGGACGGTGGAGAACGATCCCCGCCGCACGAAGTTCGGCGCCTTCCTGCGCCGGACGAGCATCGACGAACTGCCGCAGTTTTTCAATGTGCTGAAGGGCGATATGAGCGTTGTCGGCCCGCGTCCCGAGCGGCCGTATTTCGTGGAGCAGTTCAAGGACGAGATCCCGAAATACATGGTGAAGCACCACGTCCGCCCGGGCATCACCGGCTGGGCGCAGACGAACGGGCTGCGCGGCGATACCTCGATCCAGGACCGGATCAACCACGATTTGTATTATCTCGAGAACTGGTCGTTCATGTTTGATCTGAAGATTATCATCTTGACGATCTTGAGGGGATTTGTGAACCGCAATGCCTATTGACACCACGGGTCTGACGGGGAGCAGGCCGAACGTGTCGGTTATCATTCCGACGCTGCAGGCCGGCGAAGAACTGCGCAGGCTGATCGAAAAGCTGCAAAACCAGACGCTTGCGCCGCGCGAGATCCTCGTTATCGACTCGACTTCGACGGACGGTACGCCTGAGATCGCGTTGGGCTGCGGTGCTAGAGTAATCGGGATCGATCGGAAGGACTTCGACCATGGCGGGACGCGCAATCTGGCCGCGTCATATGCCGTCGGCGAAGTTCTTGTCTTTATGACGCAGGATGCGGTGCCGGCGCATCCGGAGATGCTGGAGCGGCTGGTGGCGCCGCTGGAGGACGAGCGGATCGCTTGCGCCTATGCGCGGCAGGAGCCGCGTCCCGATGCGGGCGTGCTGGAGCGGCTGACACGCGCGTACCTTTACCCGGAACAGCCGGACGTGAAATGGAAATCGGATCTTCCGCGGCACGGCATCCGAACGTTTTTCTGTTCGAATGTATGTGCGGCGTACCGGCGGGATGTGTTCGAGCAGCTGGGGCGTTTTCCGTCGCCGGTGCTGTTCAATGAAGATTTGTTTTTCGCGGCGCGGAGCATTATGGCGGACTACGGGGTGGCATATGCGGCCGATGCGTGCGTCGTCCACTCCCACGAATATACGCTCGGCCAGCAGTTCCGGCGCTACTTCGACAATGGCGTCTCAATGTGCGGCAATGACTGGGTTTATGCCCACTCGGGCGTAGGCAAATCCGGGAGCGGGATGGTGCTCGCCATCACGCGCGAACTGATCCGAAGTCGGCAGATGCGGTATATCCCGCGGCTGCTCATGGAATCGGCGGCGAAGTTCATCGGTTATCAGCTCGGCAAGCGTCATCGGCTGCTGCCTGGAGCACTTTGCAGAAGGTTCAGCATGCACCGCGGCATTTGGGATCGGTATTACCAGACCCGTTCGGCCGGCGAGACGCTGCAGGGATAGTCTGTCAACCGGAGGTGGGTTGAGGATGCGGAAAGGTCTGATCGCCGCTTTGGTCGTCATCATGCTGCTGGCGGTCGGCGGTTATGCGGGCGTGCAATACGGCAAAAAATTCATCGCGGAACGCGTCATGAATGAAGTGGTCGAGCAGGTGCTTCAAGACGAGGAAGTGCGCCGGCTGATGGACGATCCGGAAGTGCGCCAGGCGCTGCGCGAAGCCGTGTCTGCGGAAGATCTGGAGCGGCTGCGCAACGAAATCGGGGCAAAGCTTGGAAGCGGCGGTTCTGACAGCGGCTCGGGCAACTCGGCTGGCGATACGGGAGATGGCGCGGGCGGCAAGTCCGGTTCCGGAAGTCCGGCGGCAGACGGCGAAAGTCTGGTCATCACCAGCATCGAAGAAGCGGAGGCGCTGGTGCTCGAGAAATTTTCGATCGGCGAGATCCGCCGGTATGCGGCGATGGCCGGTGACGGCCTGACGGCAGAGGAGAAGCAGAAGATTCAAGAAGAAGCCATGAGCCGGTTCACGGAGGAAGAATTGCAGGCGCTCAAGCTGATTGCGCTGATGGAAGCGGAGAAGCGGCTTGGGGAGTAGCGTGGGTTGAAGCCTTTTCGGGAACCGGCCGCCGCATCTTTCCCGGCTTGCAACCTGCCCTGCACCCGCCTATACTGTTTCACGAATGCGCGCCGCACGAATCACAGAAAGGTCAGATGCATCATGGCATGGTTTTATGTACTCATCGGCGGGTTGCTGGAGATCGGCTGGGCATACGGCATGAAAGAGTCGGAAGGCTTCACGCGGCCGCTGCCAAGCGCGGTAACCATCTCCCTGCTCATCGTCAGCTTCTATTTCTTCGCGAAATCGATGACGATGTTGGAGACCGGTGTGGCGTACGCCGTCTATACCGGCATCGGGACGGCCGGTACGGCCATCATCGGCATGATGTTCCTGGGCGAGTCGGTCGACCCGCTGCGGATCTTCTTCCTTGCGCTGCTCATCGGCGGCATCATCGGCTTGAAGGTGATCAGCCCGGAAGAGCCGCAGAACAAGAAGCAGACGGACGAAGGAGGGGCAGGCTGAAATGGCATGGATCTGGCTGCTGATCTCCGGACTCGGCGAAATCGGAGGCGTTACCTTTATCAAGCTGTCGGACGGTTTCAAACGGTGGAAACCGACCGTCGGCGTGGCCGTTTCAAGCTTCATCAGCTTCTACTTCCTGGCGCTCGCGCTGCGAGAAATTCCGATCGGCACCGCATACGGCATCTGGACAGGCATTGGAGCGGCGGGAAGCGTGCTGCTCGGCATGGTGCTGTTCAAGGAATCGCGGGACGTCCGCAAACTGCTGTTCATCGCGATGATCATCGCCGGCGTCGTCGGACTGCGGTTCTTCGGCGCGTAAGTTCACGCCGGCCTGCATACCCCTGGCACTGCAAAGCCAGGGGCTTAGCATTTTTTCAGGGGATGATTCACCGCCGCACGGATACACTATTTGGAAAAAAGGAAAGGCTGAACCACCATGCGGCGTTCTTTCCTCGCAGCGGCGATACTGGCGGCACTGCTCCTGCCGGCGGTCCCCGCGCCGGCGGAGGCCATGGCGGCCCAGGCGGCCGGGCCCGGCCTGAAGCCGCCCGCACATCCGGCCGAGCCGGAGGCACCGCCCGCTCCCGCGCACACCCCGAGCCGCCCGGATGTGTGCGCCCCCGCTTCGCCGGCGGACCTGAAGCGGCGCGTCCCGTTCACCGTGTTCGCGCCGCGCGCGCTGCCGGCAGGCTGGGTCCCGGCGGTCTGCGCCTACCCGCCGGGCAGCCGGCGTGTGTACGGCTTGCGCATCCAATTCCGCGCGGCCTGGACGGCGCTGCCGCCGGCCGGCATCCTCGGGGACCGAATCGCCGGCATCGCCCAGACGAAGGCGTACCTTGCGCAGCTCACGGACAAGCACGGCGAGCCCGTGCGGCTGCGCGGCCGGACCGCGCGGTTCGAGCCCTGGCCGCCCGGCGCCCGCGATGAAACCGGCCGCGCCTTCCACGGCGGCATCCTGCGCTGGATCGAGCAGGGCACGCTGATCGAGATCGACAGCCGCTTCCTGACGCGGAAGCAAATGATCCGGCTGGCGGAAGAACTGCGGCCGCTGTCCGGCACATCCGCCGGAAGCGTTCGGCCGCAATTGCCAATTCTCCCCGGCAATTCTATACTGGGGATGCAGGACAGACACGCCCGGACCTGACGCATCTGCCAAGGTCAAGGTCCGGGTGCGGCTCGGCGCTCAAGGGAGGAGAAAGCGGTTGATACGGATCGGGCTGGCGGGATGGGGCGACCATCCGTCGCTCTATCGGCATGCCCGGCAAGCGGGCGGGAAACTCCAAACCTACAGCGGCTGGTTCGACATCGTCGAAGTCGATGCGTCGTTCTACGCCATCCAGCCGGAGAACGTGACGGCGAAGTGGGCATCCGAGACGCCTGACGGCTTCGGCTTCATCGTGAAGGCGTACCAGGGGATGACCGGCCACGCCCTCGGCGGCGTGCCTTACCCGGACACGGCGGCCATGTTCGCAGCATTCCGCGCGTCGCTCGAACCGATGCGCGAAGCGGGCAAGCTGCTCGCCGTCCTGTTCCAGTATCCGCCATGGTTTGACTGCACGCGGGAGCATGTGGACAAGCTGCGCGAAGCCCGGGCGTTGATGGACGGCATCCCGTGCGCGCTCGAGTTCCGCAACAGCACCTGGTTCGAGGCCGGCATGCGGGACCGGACGCTCGCGTTCATGAAGCGGGAAGGCTGGATCCACAGCGTGTGCGACGAACCGCAGGCCGGGGAAGGCTCGATCCCGATCGTCGATGAAGCGACCGATCCCGGCCTGACCCTCGTCCGGTTCCACGGCCGCAACGCGGCCGGCTGGAACGCCGGCGGGCCGGGGTGGCGCGACGTGCGCTACCTGTACCGCTATGCCGAAGCGGAGCTCATGGAATGGATGCAGCGGCTGAAGCGGCTTGAGGCGCAGTCCGGCACGGTCTGCGTCATCTTCAACAACAACTCCGGCGGCGACGCCGCGGACAACGCGCTGCAGCTCATGCGCATGCTCGGCCAGCGCCCGCCGCGCGGCAGCTTCGACCGGCCCGAGGAGCCCGAGCAGATGGACTTGTTCGAACTTTAAATTCCAAGACAAGGAGTGAGGCTGGCGATGGCCAACGTACGGCATGTGGCCGAAACGACGACGCTGAACAACGGCGTGGCGATGCCGTGGTTCGGGCTGGGCGTCTACAAGACGCAGGAAGGACCGGAAGTGGAACAGGCGGTGGCCGCCGCCCTGGAGGCCGGCTACCGGCTGATCGACACCGCGGCGCTGTACGGGAACGAGAAGGGCGTCGGCAACGCCATCCGGGCCAGCGGCATCCGCCGGGAAGACATTTTCGTCACGACGAAAGTATGGAACAGCGACCAGGGCTACGACGAGACGCTGCGCGCGTTCGAAGCGAGCCTGAGCAGACTCGGCTTCGACTACGTCGATCTGTACCTCGTCCACTGGCCGGTGAAAGGCAAATACAAGGACACCTGGCGCGCCCTCGAGCGGCTGTACAAGGAAGGGCATGTACGCGCGATCGGCGTCAGCAACTTCCACATCCATCACCTGGAGGATCTGCTGTCCTCGTGCGAAGTGAAGCCGGCCGTGAACCAGGTCGAGTGCCATCCGCTGCTCACGCAGGAGGAGCTGCGCAAATACTGCCGCGAGCAGCACATCGCCTTCCAGGCGTGGAGCCCGATCATGAAAGGCCAGCTCGACCTGCCGGTAATCACGGAACTGGCGGCGAAATACGGCAAGACCCCGGCCCAGATCGTGCTGCGCTGGGACCTTCAGAACGACATCCTGACCATTCCGAAATCGGTTCGCCCCGAGCGCATCCGCGAGAACGCGAACATTTTCGATTTCGAGCTGTCTGCCGAAGACATGGCCCGCATTGACGGCCTGAACCGGAACAGCCGGTTCGGCGCGGACCCCGACAATTTCAATTTCTGAGTCGATTTCTGAGCCTCCGGCGCCCTGCGGGAACCGCTGCCTGTTCCGCCGCGCCATGCATCTCCGGCCGCCCGGCGGTGAACACTACGAGCGGACATGAGCGGCTGCCCGTTGACAACCTCGAACTGTAACGAATATAATTACAGTACGAAGCGAGGTGCCCTCATGAACAGCGAGTTCACCATTGCGGTGCACAGTCTCGTCCTGCTGGCGTACCTTCCCGAGCGGATGGCATCCAGCGAGACGATCGCGGAGAACGTCCAGACGAACCCGGCGCGCATCCGCAAAGTGATGAGCGTGCTCAGGAAGAGCGGCTTCGTCGAGACGCGGGAAGGGGTGCGCGGCGGCTACCGGCTGGCGGTCGAACCCGGCGAGGTGACGCTCGGCGACATCTACCGCGCCATGGCGCAAGGGTCGCTCATGCCGGGCTGGTGCTCGGGCGATCCGGAGATGGACTGCATCGTCGGCTCGAACATGCGGACGGTCATGAACGGCATTTTCTGTACGGCGGAGAAGCGGCTGGAGGATTACTTCGACAGCATCACCATCCAGGCCGTGCTCGGTCAGATCCGCGCCTGCCAGGTATGACGGGCTTGTCTCAAGCCCTCGCATACAGCGCGGAGCGCAGCATGCGCTTCGACATCTTGACGAGGAAAGGAGATCAGACGATGGCTATCGAACTGACGAAAGACAACTTCCAGGCGAGCATCGCCGAAGGCGTAACGCTGGTTGATTTCTGGGCGCCCTGGTGCGGCCCTTGCAAAATGCAGCTTCCGATCGTTGAAGAACTGTCCGCGGAACTCGGCGACCAGGCGAAGATCGGCAAAATCAACGTCGACAACGAACCGGAGCTCGCGTCCCAATTCGGCGTCATGAGCATCCCGACGCTGATCCTGTTCAAGGACGGCCAGCCGGTTGACAAAATGGTCGGCCTGCAGCCGAAGGAAGCGCTGAAAACGAAGATTTTGGCCCACGTGTAAGCGCAAATGGCCGAACCGGGAAGCCTGTGTCCAAGTCATCTCCCTGCCGGGAGACGGCGGGCGCAGGCTTTTTTTCTTCCATGACCACCTGCCCTCATGTATAATGGCGAGAGATGATAACGGCCAGGGACAAGGAGTTGCAAGAGCATGGGGCTTAAAGCGGGTATCGTCGGTCTTCCCAACGTCGGGAAATCGACGCTGTTCAACGCCATTACGCAAGCGGGCGCGGAGTCCGCGAACTATCCGTTCTGCACGATCGACCCGAACGTCGGCGTCGTCGAAGTGCCGGACGAGCGGCTCGACAAACTGACCGAACTGGTGAAACCGCAGCGGAAAGTGCCGACCGCCTTCGAATTCGTCGACATCGCCGGCCTCGTCGCCGGCGCGAGCAAGGGCGAAGGGCTCGGCAACAAATTTCTGGCGCACATCCGCGAAGTGGATGCGATCGTGCACGTCGTCCGCTGCTTCCAGGATGAAAATATTACCCACGTCTCCGGCAAGGTCGATCCGCTGAGCGACATTGCGACGATCAACCTGGAGCTGATTCTCGCCGACCTCGAGACGGTGGAGCGGCGCCTCGAGCGCGCCCGGAAGAACACGAAGAGCGGGGAGAAAAAATACATCCAGGAAGTCCAGGTGCTGGAGCGGATCCGCGAGGCGCTCTACAACGACCAGCCGGCGCGCAGCGTGGAGCTGGACGACGACGAAAAGCTGCTCGTCCGCGACCTGCACCTGATCACGAGCAAACCGGTGCTGTACGCGGCGAACGTCAGCGAGTCCGAAGCGGCAAACGCGGACGGCAATCCGCTCGTCCAGGCCGTCCGGGCCTACGCCGAATCGGAAGGCGCCGAAGTCGTGCCGATCAGCGCGAAAGTGGAGGCCGAGATCGCCGAGCTCGACGGCGAAGACAAGGCGCTGTTCCTGGAGGAGCTCGGCATCAAGGAATCCGGCCTGGACCGGCTGATCAAGGCGGCCTACAAACTGCTCGGCCTGCAGACGTACTTTACGGCCGGTGAGCAGGAAGTCCGCGCCTGGACGATCCGCAAGGGCACGAAGGCGCCGCAGGCGGCCGGCGTCATCCACTCCGACTTCGAACGCGGCTTCATCCGCGCCGAGGTCGTCTCGTACGAGGACTTCGTGGCGGCCGGCTCGATGAACGCGGTGCGCGAACGCGGCCAGCTGCGCCTCGAAGGCAAGGACTACGTCGTGCAGGACGGCGACATCATGCACTTCCGCTTCAACGTCTAGGGACGCGCGAACCGCTCATGCGGCGAAAGGGCCTTGCGCCCTTTTTTCGTTGGAAGATGGTTGATTCTGCCGCCGCTTTCCGGCGCGGGATGCCGGCACGCAGGGGGCGCGTTTGTGGTATAATGAAAAGTACGGAACTTGGAAGCAGGGGTGTTCATCGATGTTGCTGGACCGTTTGCAGGCGCTGGCGGACCGCTACGAGAAGCTGAGCGAGCTGCTGTGCGATCCCGCGGTCGCGGCCGATCCGAAGCGGCTGCGCGAATATTCGAAGGAACAATCGGATCTGGAAGAAGCCTATCAGGCTTATATCGAATACAAGAAAGTCGTCGCGCAGCTGGATGACGCGAAGGCGATGCTCGGCGAGAAGCTGGACGATGAAATGCGGGACATGGTCAAGCAAGAGATCGAGGAACTGACCGCGCGGCGGGAGGAGCTGGAGAAGCGCATCCGCGTCCTGCTGCTGCCGAAAGACCCGAACGACGACAAGAACGTCATCGTCGAGATCCGCGGCGCGGCCGGCGGCGACGAAGCGGCGCTGTTCGCGGCAGACCTGTACCGGATGTACACCCGCTATGCCGAAAGCCAGGGATGGAGAGTCGAACTGCTTGACGCGAACGTGAGCGATCTCGGCGGCTTCAAGGAAGTCATCTTCATGATCTCCGGCAAAGGCGCTTACAGCAAGCTGAAATACGAGAGCGGCGCGCATCGCGTGCAGCGCATTCCGGTGACCGAGTCGGGCGGACGCATCCATACGTCGACGTCGACGGTGGCGGTGCTTCCGGAAGTCGAAGAGGTCGAAGTCGAGATTCTGGACAAAGACATCCGCGTCGACACCTTCTGTTCCAGCGGCGCCGGCGGCCAGTCCGTCAACACGACGAAATCGGCCGTGCGCGTGACGCACATCCCGACCGGCATCGTCGCGACGTGCCAGGACGGCAAGTCGCAGAACGACAACAAACAGAAGGCTTTGCAGGTGCTGCGCGCGCGCATCTACGAGATGCGGCGGCAGGAGGAAGAGGCGAAGCTTGCGGGCGAGCGGCGGAGCAAGGTCGGCACCGGCGACCGGAGCGAGCGGATCCGGACCTACAACTTCCCGCAGAGCCGCGTCACCGATCACCGGATCGGGCTGACGCTGCATAAGCTCGACGCCGTCATGAACGGCGAGATCGACGAGATCATCGACGCGCTGACGCTGGCCGAGCAGGCCGAGCTGCTCGAGCAGGAGAACGCGGCGATCGTCTGATCTTGAGGCGGCATGGCGTCAAAGACGACAAGAACGGAACGAACGGAAAGGAGGCTGCCGGATGGCGGACAAACGGAGGGAAGCCGCCCGTTTCGAGCCGGCCGAGGGCCTCACGATCGGAGAAGCCTGCCTGCAGGCTTCTTCTTTCTTGGCCGGGTGCGGCGTGTCCGAGCCGCGCGAGAACGCCGAGCGGCTGCTCATGCACGCGCTCGGCCTTGACCGCGCCGCGCTGCTGCGCGATTGGCGCGAGCCGATGCCGGCCGGCCGGCTGGCGGAGTGGGCGGCGATGGTGGGCCGCAAAGCCGCGGGCGAGCCGGTGCAGTACATTACCGGCGAGCAATGGTTTTACGGCCTGCCGCTGGCCGTATCTCCGGCCGTGCTGATTCCCCGGCCGGAGACCGAGCTGCTCGTCGAAGCCGTGCTGGAGACGGCCGACCGGCTGTGGCCGGACGCCGGCGGCGGCGCGCGTCTTCGCGCCGCCGACATCGGCACCGGCAGCGGCGCCATCGCCGTCGCGCTGGCGGTGCAGCGCCCGCACTGGCGACTCTGCGCGACCGATCTGTCGCCGGACGCGCTCGCCGTTGCGAAGGCGAATGCGGAGCGGCACGGCGTGTCGGACCGCATCGCCTTCATCCGCGGCGATCTGCTCGAGCCGTTCGCCGCGGGAGGCGGGGACGGGGACGACCGCGCACTCGATATCGTGGTGTCCAATCCGCCCTATATCCCGTCGTCCGACCTGCCCGGCCTGCAGCGCGAAGTGCGCGACTACGAGCCGCGGCTCGCCCTGGACGGCGGCGCCGACGGGCTCGATCCGTACCGCCGCATGGCGGCCCAACTGCGGACGCTGCCGTCCGCGCCGCGCATCGTCGCCTTCGAAGTCGGCCTCGGACAGGCCCGCGACGTCGCCGGCCTGCTGGATGCAACCGGTCTCTGGCCCGACATCCGCATCGTCCGCGACTACGCGGGCATCGAGCGCCACGTCATCGCCTCGGCGCCATAATCTCTTTTCCCTGCCTGTGGCCGCCATATGTCTTTTCCGCCCGCTTTTGCGATATCCCCTTCGCTCAGGCGGGCCGTTTTTCTGATACATGTACATGACATCGGACACCGATCCTTTTGCCCCCTTTGCGCGGTATCCCCTTCGCTCAGGAGGGGATTTTCGTTTGGCCGGAACCATCAACAGCAGCCGGGCGGCGGTCCGCCGTTGAACGAAGGTTCCAGCGTCCATTCGGATCTGGGAATTGAGGCTGCACGACCCATCCGGGGATGGGATATTTTTTTCTGCCTGAGTGAAGGGGATACCCAAAAAGTGGGCCAAGAGGATACCAGCGTCCGCGTCAACTTGCCGTTGAACGAGAGTACTCCAGGCGTGAACGTGAACGACGCGCCTGGATGGCGCTGCTGTCCGTTCGGAGCCGGCATTTGATGCTGCATGGGCAGACACCAATCCGGCGGCGCCGTTTTATTTTGACCTGAGCGAAGGGGATACCGAAAAAGCGGGCCCCAAAGTACCTCTCCACCCTGGCACAAACGCTCAAGCGCAAGCGCACACCCAGCCGAGTCACGACGTTATCCGCCAGCCACCCGCGAACGATATGCCAACCATGCGCGAATCATTCATGAATCATCCATGAACCATCCATGAACCATTCATGAACCATCCACGAACCATCCGCGGATTGCGGCTGCGGATCAGGCGCTGGATTTGCCCGGCATCCGTTCGGCTGCCAGCTCACGCATTTTGCGGATCATCCTGTGCACATCGCGGTACGAAGTCCAGTCAGGCTGCGGCGGAACAGGCCGCCCGACGATGGCGCGCCGGTCGGGAGCGCCGCCGGAGCCTGTCACCCGCATCAAAGCTGTCAGCACGTTCGTGCCGGAACGAGCCGTATTGTAACGGTAGACGCCTTCCTGCAAATAGTAATGCAAATGCTTGGCGCCGACCGTGTGGTGGAACATGCGAATATCGTCCTCGATCGACCATCCGACTTTCTTGATGGCCAGCCCGCCCGTCCGCCCCCAATCATCGACGGTCAGATCGACCGAAGCGGACTTGTCGACGTGTTGTCCGATGAAGCGAAGCGCGCCTTCGGGAGTGATTTTTCCTAGATAGGTGTCACCGCCCCAGTCGATCGCGATCCGGACACGTTCCGGTTCGCCAGCCCCGTTCATGGACGCGCCGATGATGTAGGGGTGCTCCGTCGGATGCAGACCGTCCGGCGACGGAATCAGGCGGCGGTTGGCTTTGCCGAGATCCAGACGGACGAGGCCGGTCAGCAGGTCGCCTTCGACAGCGCCGGCCATGGCGTTGCGAAGTTTGTGCAGCATGAGCCAGGCTGTCTTGTAGGTTACGCCGATTCTCCGGCTCAGGTAAACAGCGCTGACACAGTTGTACGCAATGAGGGAGGCGGCGGTGAACCACTTGGACAACGGGGTGCGGCTCCGCTCCATCACCGTGCCGGAAATGACGGAACATTGCTTGCGGCAGACGGCGCACTCGTAGAGCGGCAGCCTGCGGGTGCGGATGACGCTGTATGCGGTTGATTGGCAGCGCGGACAACGGTATCCTTCCGGCCAGCGAATGCGGAACAGCATGTCGGCGCATTGCGCTTCCGACAAATGGAGGAAGGATGGAGCGAACATGACATGGAAATGCATGGCGATCACCCGGAACCAGGAAGGGATGTATTCCCATTATACAGAACATATGTTCGTAATACAAGCAAGAAAATCATAATTATCCAATTTTCGTCGGCTTTTTTCTCGGATTTGAAAGCTTCTCCCGGCCACTGTTGCTTCGAACTTCAGCCTGAACGAAAGGGATACCCGATTTTGGGCCCGAAAAAACATACCCGCCGCGGAAATCTATCAGTACGCGGGTTTGAAAGAATGATAGAGCGGGCATACTGGGGGATACAGTCGTTCCGGAACGCAAGCTTGGGCGCCGACGGGCGCCGTCAGAGGAGCTTGTGTGAACATGGTCATCCGCCATTATCCGTTCGTTTTTTCTTATCGTCCGGTCTACGGTTATGTCGTGCTGCTGGTGATGCTGCTGGCGATGTCGTGGGAGAACGCGCAGAACAACGCTGCGATCGTGGAAGGCGCCATTCCGGAGGAATCCATCCGGATCCGGATTCTGGCGAATTCGGATTCGGCCGCGGATCAGGCGGTCAAGCGCCATGTCCGAAATGCCATCGCGGATGAATTGAGGCAGTTGTCGGCCGGGGCGGATTCGATCGCCGAGGCGCGGGAGGCGATCGCCGGCGCCCTGCCCGAACTGGAGACGATGGTGAAGCGGGAGCTGGAAATGCGGGGATTCGACTATCCGGCCGCCGTGAAGCTGGGCCCCGTTCCGTTCCCGGCGAAGATTTACGGCAACCGGGTGTACCCCGCGGGGCAATACGAAGCGCTGCTCATCACCCTCGGGGAAGGAAAAGGCGAGAACTGGTGGTGCGTGCTGTTCCCTCCGCTTTGTTTTGCCGATGCGGTGGGCGCCGGCAAGGCGGACAAAGGCGAAGCCGTCACGAAAGACGCGGCGGGAAGCGGGGCGAAGGAAGCATCGGCGTTTGCGGCGCAGGATGCGCAAGACGGCGGCGTGAAGGCCGGGGCCTCGCAGAATGTGGAAGTGAAGTTTGCCGTATGGGAACTGCTGCAGCGGATCGCAGACTTCTTCAAGCGGCTGTTCGGCTGAACGGTTGCCGAGCCTCGGGCGTCTGGTGGTATAATGATTGGCAATGACGAACCGAGCCTGAGGATCGGACAAGAAAGAGGAAGCAACAGGTGAACAGGGAGACGAAGTTATGGCCCGCTGACGAGACCGCGGTCGCGGAAGCGGCACGGACGCTGCGCGAGGGCGGGATCGTGGCGTTTCCGACGGAGACGGTGTACGGTCTGGGCGCGGATGCGCGCAATCCGCAGGCGGTGCGGCAAGTGTTCGAGGCGAAAGGGCGGCCGTCGGACAACCCGCTCATCGTCCACATTGCCGACCGGGAGCAATTGGACGAGCTTGTGCTGCCCTTCGGCGGGATTCCGGCCCGGCTGATGGAGGCGTTCTGGCCGGGGCCGCTGACCATCGTGCTGCCGGTCAGGCCGGGCGCGGCGGCGCCGCAGGTGACCGCCGGGCTCGATACGGTCGCGGTGCGGATGCCGGCGCATCCGGTCGCGCTCCGGCTGATCGCCGCCGCCGGCTGCCCGGTCGCGGCGCCGAGCGCGAACCGTTCGGGTCGGCCGAGCCCGACGCTGGCCGCGCACGTCATGGAAGATCTGGCCGGCCGGATCGACGGGGTTGTCGACGGAGGGCCGGCCGAGGTCGGCCTGGAATCGACGGTCGTCATGGTCGAGGACAAGCGCATCCGCGTGCTGCGGCCGGGCGGCGTGACGCGCGAAGCGCTCGCGGAAGCGGCGGGCTGCGAAGTGATCGCCGAGGGCGACGCCCGGGAGAGCCGCGAGGATGCGGCGCCGCGTTCACCCGGCATGAAGTACGCGCACTACGCGCCCCGCGGCGAGATGACGCTCGTCATCGGCGACGGCGAGGCGGTGCGCGCCTACATTGGCCGCGAAGCGGCCGCGGCCCGCGCGGCCGGCTGCCGCACCGGCGTGCTCACGTTCGAGGAGCACGCCGGCTTCTACGACGCCGACGCGGTCGTCGTCTGCGGCAGCCTCGCGCGGCCCGAGCAGGCGGCGCAGCGCCTGTATGCCGCGCTGCGCGAGTTCGATGCGCGCGGCATCGGCCGGATCTGGGCCGAGGGCTGCCCGCCGGAAGGGATCGGGCTCGCGCTGATGAACCGGCTCGCCAAAGCGGCCGGCGGGCGGATCGTCCGGGTGTGACGGCGGTTGGACATGAATCCCGACTTGTCCGCATAGGTATTACGGAGAGACCCTGTGCGGAAGGAGTCGGATTCATGTCGGTGGACGCTGCGCAGACCGGTCAGCTGCTCACGCTGCTGACCATCGCGTTCGCGCTCGGGCTGGATGCCTTCTCGCTTGGCATCGGCATCGGGCTCAAAGGCATCCGGAAGCTGGATATTCTGAAACTGGGCGCCGTCGTGGCGGCGTTCCACATGCTGATGCCGCTCCTCGGTCTGGCGGCGGGGCAGGCGGTCAGCGGGCTGCTCGGCAGCGTGGCGACGAAGGCCGGCGGGCTGCTGCTTCTCTTGCTCGGCGGCCACATGGTGTACAGCTCGCTGCGCCGCGAGCATACGGTGCAGTTCGATCACCGTTCGGCGTTCGGCATGTTGCTGCTCGCGCTCGGGGTCAGCATCGATTCGTTCTCGGTCGGGGTATCGCTCGGCATGTTCGCGGCGGATCTCGTCATGACGGTGCTGCTGTTCGGTTTTTTCGGCGGCGCGATGTCGATCACGGGGCTGCTGCTCGGGCGGAGGGTCGGAAGCGGGCTCGGCGAATACGGCGAGACGTGCGGCGGAGCGATTTTGTTCGCGTTCGGGGTCATGTTTTTACTATAATAAACTACCGGGGGCGGTTAGTCGTACAATGAAGGAGGGATGCGGCGTGGTCCGTGTCTTGTTCGTCTGCACCGGCAATACGTGCCGCAGCCCGATGGCCGAAGCGTTATTCAAGGCCAAGGCGAAGGAACGCGGCGTGCCGGTTGAAGTCCGTTCGGCCGGCGTGGCGGCTGCAGACGGCATCCCGATGTCCGCGCATGCATCGGAAGTGCTTCGCGAGCGGCAGGTGCCGCATGAAGGCAAATCCTGCGCCGTCTCGGCCGAGGCGGTCAAATGGGCGGATCTCATCCTGACGATGACGACCGGCCACAAGCGGATGCTGCTGGAACGGTACCCGGAGGCGCTCGAGAAGACGCATACGCTGAAAGAGTACGTGGAGGACCGGCCGGAGGTGCTGGCGGAGATCAAGGAGCTTGAGCGGCTGTACATGGAATGGCATCTCCGTCAGGCCATCGGCGAGAAGCTGAGCGACGAGGAACGGGCGCGGCTGCTGGAGCTGGAAGGCAAGGTTCCGGATTTCGACATCGCCGATCCGTTCGGCGGGCCGATCGAACTGTACCGCCAGGTCGCGGACGAGTTGGACGCCGCGTTGGACAAGCTGGTCAAGAAGCTCGCGGAAGCCGATTGATTTTTCACGAAACTTCCGCTATGATGGACTTGACAAAATCACGGGTCCGATGTGACTGGCGACGTTAAGTGGGGAACCACGGTGGAGCATCGGACGATATTGGCCGGTCGCCTGGGCAAAGAGCATTCGCGCTGAATGGCGCGTCATGCTCTTTTTTGTCTTTTTCGTAAATGCTGAAGGCATCATAAGTTCATTACACAAGGGGAGGCGGACTGCAATGAAGATTGCAATCGGCGCGGATCATGCGGGTTACCGGCTGAAGGACGAGATCGTGCCGCTGCTCAAGGAGCTCGGCCACGAAGTCGAAGATTTCGGCTGCGACTGCAGCCAGTCGGTCGACTATCCGGACTACGCGATCCCGGTCTGCGAGCGGGTCGTGAAGGGCGAAGCCGACCGCGGCATCCTGATCTGCGGGACGGGCATCGGCATGTCGATCGCCGCGAACAAGGTGCCCGGCATCCGCTGCGCGCTCGTGCACGATCTGTTCTCGGCGAAGGCGACGCGGGAGCACAACGACTCGAACGTGCTGGCGATGGGCGAGCGGGTGATCGGTCCCGGTCTCGCACAGGAGATCGTGCGTGTCTGGCTCGAGACGCCGTTCTCGCAGGGCGAGCGGCATGTGAGCCGCGTGAACAAAGTGATGGCGATCGAGCGCCGGCAGGCGTGAGGCGGGAGGTCGGACGCAATGGATGAAGCGCGTCTTCAATCGATTGCGGAGGACACGGAGCGCTGCATCCGCGAACTGGCGGCCGCCGGCGGGCTGAAAGCCGGCCAGCTGCTCGTCATCGGGACGAGCACGAGCGAAGTGATCGGCCGCCGGATCGGTTCGTCCGGCTCGGGCGAAGTGGCGCGGGCGATATTCGCAGGCGTCGAGGCGGTGCGGCGCGACATCGGGTTCCATCCGCTGTTCCAGTGCTGCGAGCATTTGAACCGGGCGTTGGTGACGACCCGCGAAGCGGCGGAGCGGTACGGCCTCACGGAAGTGTCGGCCGTGCCGATCCCGGGCGCGGGCGGGGCGATGGCGGCCTTCGCTTACCGGAACCTGCCGGACGCCTGCCTGGTGGAATCCGTGCAGGCGCACGCCGGCATCGACATTGGCGACACCCTGATCGGCATGCATCTTCGTCCGGTGGCGGTGCCGGTCCGGCCGTCCGTGCGGACGATCGGCGAGGCGCATGTGACGATGGCCTGTACGCGGCCGAAGCTGATCGGCGGCGCGCGGGCGGTGTACGTCCTCGAACCGGATGACCAGGCGGAACGGCAAGCGGAAACGTGAATCGGAAGTCATGGATTGAAAAATATAGCCGGGAGGCGGACACGAATGGAATATTTGCGCAAGCAGGACCCGGAGCTCGTCAAGGCGCTCGGGCTGGAGCTGCAGCGGCAGCGGGACAATCTTGAGCTGATCGCTTCGGAGAACATCGTCAGCCGGGCAGTGCTCGAAGCGATGGGCACGGTGCTGACGAACAAATACGCGGAAGGCTATCCGGGCAAACGGTATTACGGCGGCTGCGAATACGTCGATATCGCGGAGGAAATTGCCCGCAACCGCGCGAAGGAGCTGTTCGGCGCGGAGCACGCCAACGTGCAGCCGCACTCCGGCGCGCAGGCGAACATGGCCGTCTACCTGGCGGTGCTCAAGCCGGGCGACACGGTGCTCGGCATGAATCTGGCGCACGGCGGCCATCTGACGCACGGCAGCCCGGTGAACGCGTCCGGCCTGCTGTACAACTTCGTCGCTTACGGCGTCAGCGAAGACACGCACACGATCGACTATGAAGAAGTGCGCAAGGCGGCGTTCAAGCATCGCCCGCGGCTGATCGTGGCGGGCGCCAGCGCCTATCCGCGCATCATCGATTTCGAGAAGCTCGGCGAAATCGCGCGCGAAGTCGGCGCGCTGCTCATGGTCGACATGGCGCACATCGCCGGCCTCGTCGCGGCGGGCCTGCATCCGAGCCCGGTGCCGCACGCGCATTTCGTGACGACGACGACGCACAAGACGCTGCGCGGTCCGCGCGGCGGCATGATCCTGTGCCGCAAGTCGTGGGCGCAGGCGATCGACAAGGCCGTGTTCCCCGGCACCCAGGGCGGCCCGCTCATGCACATCATCGCGGCGAAGGCGGTCGCGCTCGGCGAAGCGCTGCAGCCGTCGTTCAAGACGTACGCGGAGAACGTCGTGAAGAACGCGAAGACGCTCGCGGAGGCGCTGCAGGCCGAAGGGCTGAACCTCGTGTCCGGCGGCACGGACAACCATCTGATGCTCGTCGATACGCGCAATCTGAACATTACCGGCAAAGACGCGGAGCATGTGCTCGATTCGGTGAAAATCACGGTGAACAAGAACGCGATCCCGTTCGATCCGACGAGCCCGTTCATCACGAGCGGCATCCGGATCGGCACGCCTGCGGTGACGTCCCGCGGCATGGGCGAGGAAGCGATGAAGACGATCGCGGGCGTGATCGCGATGACGCTGAAGAACCCGAAGGACGAGGCGGTGCTGGACAAGGCGCGCGGCATCGTGAAGGAGCTCACGGAACAGTATCCGCTGTACCCGGATCTCGAATATTGAGCGCTTGGATCGGAAGCGAAGGACGACCGGTCGGGAAAGTTTCCCGGCCGGTTTTTTTTATGCTCGCAAGGCGCGGGCGGTTTGGCAGAGCGCATCTGATACAATAGTCCCAAAAACCGCCCAGACCGCGATGAAAATGGTTGACGAAATTGCATGGAAGTGGTAAATTAGTTTCTTGAAATAGGTTAATAGATCTAGTATATAGATTCATAGATGGGACTAATGGCAGGGGTGGTGATCGGGTCTGCGGGTGCGGTTGGGCGAATTGCTGATTCAGGCCGGACTGATCACCGAGGAACAGCTGCAGGAGGCCCTTCGCGAAGGCAAGGAGCGCAACATGCGGCTCGGCGACGTGCTGATCGCCATGGGCTACATCACCGAGCAGCAGCGGATCGAGGTTCTGGAATTCCAGCTCGGCATTCCGCACGTCCAGCTCTACCGGGAGAACATCGACCCGCGCGCGATCCAGATGGTTCCCCGGATGCTCGCGGAGACGCACAAGGTGCTCCCCTACCGGATCGAAGGCAACAAGCTGATCGTCGCGATGTCCGACCCGCTGGACTATTACGCGATCGAAGAACTGCGCATGGCGACGGGGATGTGGATCGAGCCCGCCATCGTCTCCAGCGAAGAGCTGGATCACGCGATCCGGCGGTACTACGGCCTCCAGGAATCGGTCGACCAGGTGATGCAGGATCTGGCGGTGCGGGAGGCCGGGACCCGGGACGAGGAACCGGAGGAGGAAGAGGATTCCCCGGTCGCGCGGACCGTCAACCAGATCATCCAGCAGGCCGTGCTGATCGGCGCGAGCGACATCCACTTCGACCCGCAGGCGGACGCGCTGCTCATCCGGTACCGGGTGGACGGCGTGATGCGCACGGAGCGGACGCTGCCGCCGAACATGCAGGGCGTCATCGCGGCCCGCATCAAGGTCATGTCCGGGCTGAACGTGGCGGAGCGCCGCCTGCCGCAGGACGGCCGGGTGGAAATGAACATCGCGGGCCGCAAGATCGACATCCGCATTTCCACGCTGCCCACCATCCACGGCGAGAAAATCGTCATGCGGATCCTCGACCTGTCGCAGTCTCTGATGGAACTGGAGCAGCTCGGATTTTCGCCGCACAACCTCGAACTGTTCCGGAAAGGCATCGCCAGCTCTTACGGCATCGTGTTCATCACGGGACCGACGGGCAGCGGCAAGACGACGACGCTCTACTCGGCGCTCGCCCGGCTGAACCGGGAAGACGTCAACATCATGACGATCGAGGACCCCGTCGAATACCGGATGCGGGGGATCAACCAGATCCAGGTCAATCCGCGGACCGAGCTCACGTTCGCCCGCGGGCTGCGGGCGATCCTGCGCCAGGACCCGAACATCGTCATGGTCGGCGAAATCCGCGACGTCGAGACGGCCGAGATCGCGGTGCGCGCGGCGATGACCGGGCATCTCGTGCTCAGCACGCTGCACAGCAACAGCTCGGTGAACGCGATCACCCGCCTGATCGACATGGGCGTGGAGCCGTTCCTCGTCGCTTCCGCGCTCCGGTGCGTCGTCGCCCAGCGGCTCGTGCGCAAGGTGTGCCGCTACTGCGCGGCGGAGCGGGCGCCGTCCGGGCGGGAGGCGGAATTGCTCGCGGCGGCGGGCATCCGGGCCGACAAGCTGCTCATCGGCGCCGGCTGCGCGGAGTGCCTGCGCACCGGCTACCGGGGCAGGCTCGCGATCCACGAAGTGCTGTTCTGCGACGACGGCCTGCGCAATCTGATCCTGCGGAAGCGGGCGGACAACGAATACCGGGACCATGCGTCCCGGCACGGCGGCCTCATCCCGATTCTGCATGACGGCCTGGCGAAAGCGGCGGCCGGACTGACGACGGTAAGCGAAGTGCTGCGGGTCGTCGACGAAGGATAGCGCGGGCCCGCGGGAGGGAGCTCCGGACATGGCGAAATATCGATACCTTGCCGTCGACGCGTCCGGACGTTCGAAGCGCGGTTCCGTCGAGGCGCCGGACAAGCGGTCGGCGGCGGAGAAACTGCGCGGCGACGGGCTCTGGATCATCCGGCTGTCCGAACCGGCGCCCGGCTTCCTTAACCGTTCGATCCCGCTGACGGGCGGGCCGAAGGTGAAGCTGGAGGAGTTCGTCGTCTGCTGCCATCAGCTCGCCACGCTGTACCGCGCCGGCATCAGCCTCGTCGACGCGCTGCAGATCATGGTCTGGCAGACGTCGGGCAAAGATTTCCGCAACGTGCTGCGGCAGATGGTCCGCGACATGCAGATGGGGCTGCAGCTGTCGGAGGCCGCGGCGAAGCATCCGGCCGTCTTTTCGGATGTCTATGTCAGCATGGTGCGGGCGGGCGAGGCGAGCGGCAAGCTGGACGAGATTCTGGTGCGGCTCGCCGCCCAGTACGAGAAGGACCACAACACGCGGACGAAAATGCGCTCGGCGATGATGTACCCGGCGTTCCTGGCCGTCCTGACGGCCGTCGTGTCGGTGGCGCTGGTCACGTTCATCCTGCCCCGATTCGTCGCCTCGTTCCGGGACTCGGGCGCCGAGCTCCCGGGGTTGACCCGGATGCTGCTCGGGCTGAGCGACGCGCTGAAGCACACCTGGTTCCTGCTGCCGCTGCCGGCGATATTGGCGGCGCTGCTGTACAAGCTGGTCCGCGGCCGGCCGAAGGGGCGCTACGCGATCGATTACGCCCTGCTGCGCATCCCGGTGCTGGGGCCGCTCCGGATCAACCAGATCCTTGCCCGCTTCAGCCGCACGTTCGGCACGCTGCACATCGCCGCGGTTCCGATCTTGAACATTCTGTCGATCACCGCGAGCGTGGTCGGCAACGAGGCGATCAGGCGGATCGTGCTGGACGCGCACGAACGGGTGCGGAAGGGCGAGCCGATCGCCGACGCGTTCCGCGAGTCGCCCCTGATCCCGCCGATGGTCGCGCACATGATCGCGATCGGGGAGAAGTCCGGCGCGCTCGACACCGTGCTGGACCGGATCGCCGAGTATTGCGAATCGGTCACCGACCGGACGAGCGACCGTCTGAAATCCCTGTTGGAGCCGCTCATGATTCTGGGGATGGCCGGCATCGTCGGCATCATTGTCATGGCGATGTTCCTTCCGGTCTTCCGGATGATGGACATCACCCGGAACATGGGCTGAGCCCATAGATTATTCCATCTCTATGAATGGAGGAAGTTGGAATGGAAGTGTTGAGCAGGAAACTTCTGCGGTTGCCGCGGAACCAAAAGGGTCTGACGCTTATCGAACTGCTCGCGGTGCTCATCATCCTCGGCATCATTCTGGCGATCGCCGTGCCTTCTGTAACGGGTGTCATCAATCGTTCGAAATTGCAGGCGGATATCGGCAGCCTGAACCTGATCAAGGATGCCGGGCTTCGCTACGCACTTGCCAATGACTTGACCGCGTCAAGCACAACGGTAACCGTGCAACAATTGGTTGCGGACGGTTTTCTCAACGCGGTTCCGCAATCACAGTCGAAAAAGGTCGCGCAATTCGGGTCTGTGGTCATCACGCTCAGCGGCAACACCTACACCGTAAAGGTTTATGTTGAAGATACCGGTACGCCTAACACTGAGATTACGGAGGCTACCTTTAGCTCAACATGACCATCGAACTTTCACTTACCGTATTAACGGCGGCGTTCCTGGGGCTGCTCATCGGCAGCTTCCTGAACGTCGCCGCCATTCGCATTCCGGGGGGCGAGTCGATCGTCGCGCCGCCCTCGCACTGCATGCATTGCGGACACCGGCTGGGCCCGCTCGATCTCGTCCCGGTCGCCAGCTACCTCCTGCTTCGCGGGAGGTGCCGCTATTGCAAGGGCCGTATCTCGCCGGCCTATGCGATCGGGGAGCTGACCGCGGCGGCGGCGTTCGCCGTCACCGCGTGGCGGGTTGGACCGGACGCGGAGCTCGCCGCCGGGCTTCTGCTCGCGTCGGTCCTGATCGCGTCCGCGCACAGCGATCTGCGGACGATGCTGATCCCGGACAAGATCGTCTTCTTCGGCCTCGCGGCCGGGCTTGTTGCGCGGATCTTCTCGCATCCGCTTCCCTGGTGGGACTATCTGCTGGGCGCCTTGCTGGGCGGCGGGCTGATGCTGGCGCTCGCATTCGTCAGCAAGGGCGGCATGGGCGGCGGCGACATCAAGCTCTGGACGTTCGCCGGCCTGATGCTCGGCGTCAAGCTGACGCTGCCGGCCGTGTTCGCGGCCAGCCTGCTCGGCAGCCTGTACGGCGTCTGGCTGATGATGGCCGGCAAATTCCGCCGCAGGATGGAGGTGCCGTTCGGGCCCTTCATCGCCGCCGGCGCGCTCCTGGCCTACTGGTTCGGCGAACAATGGATCGACGGATATCTGAAGCTGTTCACATCCTAGGAATCACGGGCAGGTGCGGCAGATGTGGAACAAGCGCTTCGCCCTGGGGCTGGAGATCACCGATTTTGCCGCGAAGGCGGCGGAAATCACGGTGCGCTCGAAGTCCCGGGCGGCGATCAACCGGCACGCGGCAGAGCGGCTGCCGGACGACAGCATCCGGGAAGGCCGGATCCTGCAGAAGGAAGCGGTGGCCGAAACGCTGCGCAGCCTCATGCGGCGGCTTCAGCCCCGCACGCGCAAGGTGCACATCGCCCTGCCCGGCTCTTCGGTCATGATCCGCTTCCTGAAGCTGCCCGACCTGCCGGATAAGAAATTGCGCAAGGTGATCGAGTTCGAGCTGGAGCACCGCATTCCGCTTCCGTTCGACTCGCCGCAATTTGATTTCGTGAAGCTGGGCTCCCCCGCTCCGGCGGGCGGGGATGCGCTGCGCGACGTCATGCTGGTCGCCGCGCCGCTGGAGACGATCCGCGAGTACGCGGAGGTCGTTGCCCTGGCCGGACTCGCCGTGAAGAGCATCGAGATCCGGCCCCTGTCGCTGCTGCGGCTCATCGAGCGGACGGGACAGGCGGAACCCGGCAAAACGGTGTTGCTCGCGGATGTGGGCGACCGGATGTCCGATCTCGGGATGATCCACAACGGCGAGCTCCGGGTGGCGCGCAGCATCCCGATCGCGTTTCCCGATCCGGAGAGCGGCGATTCCGCCGCCCTGCGGCGCGCCTGCGGCGAGCTGGTCCAGGAGATCGAGCGGCTCCTGATCTTCTTCCGCTACAATCTCCGGTTCCGGGACCGCAGCATCGACCGGATTCTGCTGTCGGGAGAAGTTCCGTATCTCGAGCGGATCATGCTGGAGCTTGCCGGTTCCACGAATCTCAATGCCGAGATCAGCCTGGTCAGCGGCGAGGCGTTCCGGATGCGCACGATCGAGGCGGAGCAGGCGTTCCTGTCGCTGGCCGTGCCGATCGGGCTCGCGCTCAGGGGGATCGGGCCATGAGACCGATCAACCTCCTGCCGCGCGTGCCGCTGTCCCGCCGGCTGCTGAAGCCGGTGATCGCCGCGATCATCATGGTGACGGCGGTTGTCGCCGTCGGCATTTTCCTGTTGTATGACCAGTACCGGGACACCAACCGGATGTACGAGGCGGAGATCGCCCGCCTGGAAACGCAAATGCTGGAGCTGCTCGCATCGGAGCGGCCGCCGCGCTACGCGGACGTGACGGCGTACCGCGAGCTGGTGGAGCGGTTGGAGCGCTCCGGCCGCGATTGGGGGCCGATGTTCGAGCTGGCCGGCGGCCTGCTGCCCCGCGGCTCGTCCATCGCGTCCGTCGCGGCCGACGAGAATGGCAAGGTGACGCTGTCGGTAAGGATGTCGGACCTGGCCGGGATCGCGGCCTATTCCGCGGCGCTGCGGGAGGCCGAGCCGGTCGCGGACGCGGCGGTCGTCAGCATCCGGCTTGAATCGTCCCTGACGGCGGACGGCGCCGCCGTGCGGGCGGTCCCGGTGTATTCGGCCCTCATCGAGCTCCAACTGGCCAATCCGACCGGAACGGAGGGGGCGGGGTCATGACGGGGCGCGACCGCGACAATGGGTTGTCCGTCAAGGCCGCCGTCCGGCACGCGCACATGCCGAAACCCGTGACCGTCATGCTGCTCGCGGCGGCGGCGGCGCTGGTGCTGCTCGGCATGCTGGCCGGCTTCCTCCTGTACCCGGCCTTGAAGGAGCAGCGGGAGCTCGAGCGGCGCTACGCGGAGAAATCTTCGGCGTTGACGGCCGAAATGCAGCGGAAGGCCGCCGAGGTTGTCGATATGGACGAGCTGGCGGCGCTGCTCCGCCGGGTGCCGACACGCCCCGAGCGGGAGGCGTTCATCCTCGCCCTGCGGGAGATCGGCCGGGAGAGCGGCGTGGAGATCATCAGCCTCTCCACCGGCTCCGGAGCCGAAGTTCCGAGTGCCGAGCTTCCGGGCATCATCGGCGAACTGGCGGAGGGCATCGGCGTGACGCAGCAACCGCAGTCGTCCTCTTCCGGGCGTCAAGGCGGCAACGGGGCCTATGAGGAAATCCGCTACGAGCTGGAGATTGCGGGCACGTGGAAACAGGCGGCGGATTTCGTGCGCAGGATTGGCGAGCTGGAGCGGCTGGTGACGATTCCGGCGTGGCGCGTCGCGGCGCAGTCGGCCGACGCGTCGTGGGACTCACGGCCGATGGCGGTGACGATCACGCTGGCGCTGTACGCGGGAACCGGTTACGAAGGCAAGTTTTCCGGCGCGGAGGCCGGAATTCAAGGCGGTGATGGCGAGTGAAGGATCAGAGAGGCGCTTCGCTGGTGGAAGTGTTGGGGGCGTCCGTGATTCTGGGGATCGTCGTCGCCGCCTTTCTGGCGTTGTCGCAGCACATGGCGCTGGCCGACCGGACGGCGGATCTGGAGACGCGGGCGCTCCGGCTGGCGGAGGAGAAGCTCAGCTACGCCAGCGATCAACTTCGGAACAACAACGGCTTGCCCGCGAACCAACAGGAGGCGGACGGCTTCTCGGTCGTCTACCAGATCGCGGCGCTGGGAAGCGGGACCGATCCGGTCGCCTACAACGATCAGTCGTTCGGGCCGAAGCATCTGTCGCTGCAGACGATCGTGACGGTATCGGAGAACGGCAAGCCGACGCCCGCGCTGCTGACGGTCACCGTGTCCTGGGGGGATGCGCCGTGACGCGCGATGAACGGGGCACGACCTTGACGGAGCTGCTGGCGGCCATGACGATCACGATGATCGTGCTGGCCGTGGCGTTCTCGGTTTACTACGCGATCCACAACGCGACGACGGGCGGCATGGAGCGCTACATGGACAAGTCCGCGATGAACGGGGCGATGAACCGGCTGGCCGCCGAGCTGGCGGACGCGACGACGGTCTACGTGTCCGCGGCCGGCGACGAGATTCGCATGACCAACGGCAGCGGCGCCCGCGCGATCGTGTTCGACGCGGAGGGCGGGACGCTGACGCTGTACGCGTTCAGCGAGGGCGAATCGCCCGCGGGCAAGCTGGCGAACGTGACCGACGCCGCGATCAGACTGGCGACTCGCCCGGAACTGTACGCGAGACCGCGCGAGCTGCCGGCCGTCGTGGAGGACATCCGGCTGTACAACGCGCAGGGAGTGCCCGTCGCGGGCGCGTCCGTCGGCGGCGGGGCGGTGGTCCGGCTGGCGGTGACCTTCGTGACGAGCGACGGACCCCGCGCGGTCGAGACGGCGGTGAAGCTGTTCCATGCCTCGGCGTGACGCGGGCGGCGGATGTTTTTTCAGCGGAAGGGAAAGGAGGCGGACCGATGACGGGGGGATGGATCTCGCGGGTGAAAAATGAACGGGGCGCTGCGGCTTTCACCTACGTGTTCATGCTCGTGCTCCTGCTGGCCGTCGTCGTGCCGCTCATCCTGACACTGCTTGCGAACTCGGCGCTGGACGTTCTGACCTCCCGCAACGAGAGACTGGCGGAACGTCTCGCGCTGGGCGGGATGGAATCGGTGTTCGCGTATCTCAGGGATTATGCCGAAGACAGCGGCGTCGACCGGGGCGCGTATCTGGAAGACTATCCCGGATTCGTCGAATGGTCGTATGAGACGCCGGAGAACGTGCCGGTCCGCTACAAGGCGGAGATCTCGCCGAAAGCGCAGGGCCGGTACATCGTCACCGTGGAAGTCGAGGCGGGGGCGGGCGCGGCGAAGCGCAAGAAGACGGTCGAGTATCTGTTCGCGCCGACGATGGGGACGGCGGACCCCCATGTGGTGACGGACGATTCCCAGCGGATGGTCGTGCCGGCCGGCAACGGGACGATGTACGTGGGCGGCAGCTACGACGAGCCCAGCATCCTCAACGTCGATCCGACCAATCTGGAACAACTGTCCGAAGCGATCGGCGCCGCCATCGCGTACTATCAGGAAAACGCGTATGACGACTACGGCGGCTGGATCGATGCGTATCTTCCGATCGCCGCGCAGGCGGCCTGCACCGGCAACTGCGTGTCGGATCCGGTCTGGGAGAATTGGGCCGCGAACATGCCCGATCCGCCGGTGCTCCGGATTCCGTCCGACAATTATTGGGACGCGGTCGACGTCACGTTCGGCAGCCCGTCGAATCCGGTCGTGCTGATTCTGGAGAACAAGCCGACGTTCAACAACCTGACGATGACGGTGTACGGCACCGTGCTGTTCCCGCAGGGGGTGACCTCGAACGGCTTCAATCTGACCGTCTACGGCAACATCGCCTTCGGCGCGAGCATCTCGCCCACGACCGTGTTCAACGTGACGACGCACAAGCTGAACGGCGAGGGCGGGAATTTCTACGTGCTCGGGGAGTTCACGCCGACCAACGCCCCGAACCTGAACATCGCGGGAGACTTCTACGCGGACTACGTGCGGCTGTCCAACGCGTCCCGGATCAACATCGGCGGCAAAATGATCGTCGAAAGCGAGTTGCGGTTCCAGAACACCATGGTCGAATTCAACATTGGGCAGGACCTGCTCATCGGCTCCCTGTACACCTGCTGCACGAACCGGATTGACACGGGCGGCGACCTGCTGATCGAGGGTAGCATCACCCGGCAGAACCCGCTCGAGTTCCATTCGGGCGGCTACATCGGGGTCGGCGGCAACATCGCGGCGGCGCCCTGGCATCCGATCTACGTGGAGTCGGGAGGCGGCACCACGTCGCTCATCGTGCCGCAAGATCCGGAAGATGAAGACGAAGGCGGCGGAGGAGGCGGCAGTCCGGGAAGCTGGAATCCGGTGCGGGTCGGGTGAACGTTTTTTGGCCGCGGACGGAAGACGATGCCGTTTGCCCGGGAACATGATATAATGGACGGGATCAGCACCCGGACGGTCCAGCATGCGAGCCGCCGGGACGCCGGGAGGAGGCAGCCAATGGGCAAGGTAGTCGTGTGCGATCATCCATTGATCCAGCACAAGCTTACGATTATCCGGGACAAAAACACCATTACGAAAGATTTCCGCGATCTCGTCGGCGAGGTCGCGACACTGATGGCGTACGAGATTACGCGCGACTTGCCGCTGGCAAAGACGACGATCGAGACGCCGGTCGCGAAGATGGAATCCAGCGTGCTGTCCGGCCGGATGATCGGCCTCGTGCCGATCTTGCGCGCCGGACTCGGCATGGTCGACGGCATACTGAAACTGATCCCGTCCGCGAAGGTCGGCCATATCGGGCTGCAGCGGGACGAGGAGACGCTGCAGCCGGTGGAATACTATCTCAACCTGCCGACCGACGCGCAGGAGCGGCTGCTCATCGTCATCGACCCGATGCTCGCCACCGGCGGTTCGGCGATCGCGGCGCTGTCCGCGCTGAAGGCGCGGGGGTGCCGGCATCTGAAGCTGATGTGCCTGATCGCGGCGCCTGAAGGGGTAGAGGCGCTTCAGGCGGCGCATCCGGACGTCGACCTGTATGTCGCCGCCGTCGACGAGCGGCTCAATGAGCGCGGCTACATCGTGCCGGGGCTCGGCGACGCCGGCGACCGTCTGTTCGGCACGAAGTGATGGGAGCGTGAATGACAGCTTGGCACGACTGAAAGTGATGACGGTGTTCGGCACGCGGCCGGAAGCCGTGAAGATGGCGCCGCTCGTGCTCGAACTGCAGAAACATGAGGATGAGATAGAGACGATCATCTGCGTCACCGCGCAGCATCGCGAGATGCTCGACCAGGTGCTTGATTTCTTCGAGATCAAGCCGGATTATGATCTGAATGTGATGAAGGACCGGCAGTCGCTGGCCGAGATCGCGGTGAACGTGATCAACGGGCTCGACCCGGTGCTGAAGGAAGCGCGGCCCGATCTTGTGCTCGTGCACGGCGACACGTCGACGACGTTCCTCGCCAGCTATGCGGCGTTCCTCAACCAGATTCAGGTCGGCCACGTCGAGGCGGGCTTGCGCACCTGGAACAAGATGTCGCCGTACCCCGAAGAGATGAACCGGCAGCTCGCCGGCGTGCTCGCGGACCTGCACTTTGCCCCGACGGAATGGTCGGCCGGCAATCTCCGGCGGGAGAACAAGCCGGAGTCGTCCATCTACATAACGGGCAACACGGTGACGGACGTGTTCCAGTACACGGTCGACCCGTCCTTCAGCCACCCGGTGCTCGACTGGGCGAAGGGCCGTCGCCTGATCCTGATGACAGCGCACCGGCGCGAGGCGCTCGGCGAGCCGCACCGGAACATCTTCCGCGCGGTGAAGCGGATCGCGGACGAGTTCCCCAACGTGGCGATCGTCTACGCGGTGCACCTGAACCCGGCAGTGCGCGAGCCCGCGAACGAAATCCTCGGCGGCCACGAGCGCATCCGGCTCATCGACCCGCTCGACGTGTTCGAGTTCCACAACTTCTATCCGCACGCCTACATGATCATGACGGACTCCGGCGGGCTGCAGGAAGAAGCGCCTTCGTTCGGCGTGCCGGTGCTTGTCCTGCGCGACACGACGGAGCGGCCGGAGGGCATCGAGGCGGGCGTGCTTGAGCTCGTCGGCACGAATGAGGAGCAGGTGTACGCCGCCGCGCGCAAGCTGCTCACCGACAGGGCGGCGTACGAGCGGATGGCGGGCGCGGTGAATCCGTACGGCGACGGCCGTGCGTCCGAACGGATCGCGCAGGCGATCCTGCATCATTTCGGCCGGCGGGACAGCCGCCCGGAACCGTTCGTTCCCGAGCGGACGCCGGAGCGGGCGCGGACCGGCCCGGCGGATTGATCCGGGAGGCGGCGCAGGCAGCGGCGCGGATGCCGCTGCGATCCGGCCGCCCGCAGGATCCGCCTGAGTCTGCTCACCGGACAGGGGGGTTCGACTGGATGGTCCTCCACCTGCCGGGCAGGCCTGAAAACCGAACAGAACAACTGTAGGCTGTACGATTGCCAATGCTGGGGATGCTTGAGAAATCAATGATTTCCGTCACACGTTCACGAAATGTTCGATTCTGTCCGAATTGACAAAGCTTCTCGCTCGCGGCTAAAATATATTGGGATTAGCGGGGTACGGAGCATGAACAAGAAGAGCAAGGGCGACAATCCCTGGCGTGCTGCCGCACTTGTGGGCGCAATGGGCGTCAATGTCGCCGTGTGCATGACGGCCGGGTATTGGCTCGGCGCGCGGCTCGGCGGAACGCCCGGCTGGGTCGTTGCCGGCTTGTTGGGCGGACTTCTGGTCGGAATCCTTTCCTGTGTGGCGATGGTGAAGTTCGTACTGGGGGATTCAGATGGATGATATTTTAAAAAGAGCCGTCCGACTGTCGCTGTTCACCATGTCGGCCCTGCTGATGGCCTGGGCTCTGTACCCGGAAGGTCGAACCGTTGCCGCCGGACTGTTGCTTGGCATTTGCGGCAGTCTTGTGAATGCGTTTTTATTACGCAGACGGGTGGAAATGATCGCCCGTTCCGCTCTCGAGGGCGGAAAGCGGACAAGCCTCGGGCTGGCGGGCAGGCTGGCGGTGATTCTGCTGGCGGTCATGGCAAGCTACCGGTTCCCCGAATATTTCTCGCTTCCTGCAACATTGGCGGGTTGTTTTTACGTCCAGATCGCGGTGTTTTTCTTTGCGGCTGTACAAAATAGGGATGTCAGGAATGGAAAGGGGTGAGAATTCGACATGCACGTATTTCCTGTCGTACAGGTCGGCGGCTTCAATCTTGACCTGTCGTCCATCCTGGCTATCGTTGTTTCCGGCGTGATCGTCTTCGTTCTGGCGAAACTGGCGACGCGAAATCTGTCGATCCGCAACCCCTCCAAGCTGCAGAACTTCCTGGAATGGGTCGTGGACTTCGTTCACAACACGATTGCCAGCACCATGCCGCTTTCGAAGGTGAAGCAGTTCATCGGACTCGGGATGACGCTCATCATGTTCATCTTCGTCTCCAACCTTCTCGGTCTTCCCTTCGGCATTGTCACGGAACACCACGAGGAATTCAAACTCTTCGGTTCCACGGTTGTCTCGCAGGAGTATATCGATGAGCACGGCGGCCATGCGCATGTCGCCTGGTGGAAATCGCCGACGGCCGACATCATGGTCAACCTGGGCCTCGCGACCGTTGTGTTCTTCCTGATCCACTACCTGGGATTGAAGATGAACCGGAAACACTATCTGGCGCATTACTTCAAGCCGTTTCCGATTTTCTTCCCGCTCAACCTGATTGAGCAGGTGGCGCGGCCGGTAACGCTGGCTGTTCGTCTATATGCGAACATTTACGCGGGCGAACTGCTCATCGCGACGATTCTGTTGCTCGGAATACCCGGTATTCCGCTCCTCGCCGTATGGCAGGGCTTCAGTATATTCGTAGGCGCCGTGCAGGCGTTCCTGTTCACCATCCTGACGATGGTCTACATCTCTCAGGCCATTGTCCACGAGGAACATTGACCCCCTTTTCAAGTCCGGGGCCGGATCCGGGATTCAACCCGCCGGCCGGGCGGATGCACATAAGAATGCGAAAACAAAGTTCAGAGGAGGAAACTCTACAATGGAATTTCTGGCAGCAGCAATTGCAGTTGGTCTGGGCGCAATCGGCGCAGGTTTCGGTAACGGTATGATCGTCAGCAGAACGGTTGAAGGCATTTCCCGTCAACCGGAAGCTCGCGGCGCTCTCCAGACGACGATGTTCATCGGTGTCGGTATCGTCGAGGTCGTTCCGCTCATCGGCGTCGTTCTCGGATTCCTGATGTTCTTCCAAGCTTAAACTTCAAACCGTATATTTCACGCGGGGCGGGGACGGCGTATGCCTCCACGCCTTCTGTTTGTGTGATGCCGCGGGGGATCTGACCATCCAGGGAAAGGAGCGTTGCAGATGTCGTTCCATTGGGAATCGACAGTCATTGCGATCATCGCATTCGTTTTGCTGTACTGGCTGCTCAACAAATATGCATTCGGGCCGCTGTTCGGCGTAATGGAAAAAAGACGTCAGCTCGTCAACGAAGAGATTGAAGCAGCGGAAGCGAGCCGCCGGGAAGCGGAGCGGCAGCTCGCCGAACAGAAACGGGCGCTCGAGGAAGCGCGGAAGGAAGCGCAGGAAATTATCGAGTCCGCCCGCAGAACCAGCCAGAAACAAGCTGATGAGATTATTCAGGCCGCGCGTGAAGAAGCGAACCGCCTGAAGAATGAAGCGATCCGGGAAATCCAGAACGAGAAGAACAACGCAATTGCCGCATTGCGCCGGCAAGTCAGCGGATTGTCCGTGCAAATTGCATCGAAAATCCTCGAGAAGCAGGTTGACGGGAAGGCTCACGAGCAACTCGTTGATCAATATCTGAGAGAAGTAGGGAAAACGTCATGAGTGCGGATTCGGTCGCAGCGAAGCGCTACGCGAAGGCACTCTATGAAGCCGCGGCGCAGCAGGATCTGGTGTGGGATGTCGAGCAGCAGCTGAAGGCGCTCGTCGACGCGCTGGAACAGACGCCGGAATTCAAGGCGTTCCTGGGCTCTCCGAATATTGAAACTTCGCGCAAGATCTCGGTGCTGGAAGAGGCGCTGGCGGGCAAAACGTCCGACCTGCTCACGAGATTCATTCGTCTTCTGATCGAACGGGGCCGTCAGGCGGATCTCCCCGGCGTTTACCGCGCCTATGCCAGGATTGCCGGCGACGCATCCGGACAAGCCAGGGCGATCGTCTACACGGCGAAACCGCTTGGCGAAGCCGAACTGGCCGCGATCGCGGAGCAATTCGGCAAGGTGACCGGCAAGACGATCCGCGCGGAGCAGGAAGTCGATCCTTCGCTGATCGGAGGCGTCATGGTGCGGATCGGCGACCGTCTGTACGACGGCAGCTTGTCGGGCAAGCTCGCGCGGCTTGAAAAAGCATTGATTTCCTAAGTCTTATGGGACAGGGGTGAACCTTTTGAGTATCAGACCTGACGAGATCAGCACGCTGATCAAGCAGCAGATCGAACAATACAAATCCGATATGGAAGTCGTCGACGTCGGGACGGTTATTCAAGTCGGCGACGGGATTGCGCGCGTGCACGGCCTGGAAAAGGCGATGGCGGGCGAGCTGCTCGAGTTCGCGAACGGCGTCGTGGGCATGGCGCTGAACCTCGAAGAAAACAACGTCGGTGTCGTCATTCTCGGCCCGTACACGGATATTCGCGAAGGCGACCAGGTGAAGCGGACCGGCCGAATCATGGAAGTGCCGGTCGGCGAAGAACTGCTCGGCCGCGTCGTCAACCCGCTCGGCCAGCCGGTCGACGGCAAGGGCCCGATCGAAGCGAAACATTTCCGCCCGGTCGAATCGCCCGCACCGGGGGTCATCCACCGGAAATCGGTCCATGAGCCGATGCAGACGGGCATCAAGGCGATCGACTCGATGATCCCGATCGGCCGCGGCCAGCGGGAGCTCATCATCGGCGACCGCCAGACGGGCAAGACGACGATCGCGATCGACGCCATCATCAACCAGAAGGATACCGGTGTCAAATGTATCTACGTCGCGATCGGCCAGAAGCAGTCGACGGTCGCAAGCGTCGTGGAGACGCTGCGCCGCCACGGCGCGCTGGACTACACCATCGTCGTGACCGCATCGGCTTCCGAGCCGGCGCCGCTGCTCTATCTGGCGCCGTATGCCGGTTGCGCGATGGGCGAGTACTTCATGTACAAGGGCGAGCACGTCCTCGTCATCTACGACGACCTGTCGAAGCAGGCGGCCGCGTACCGCGAGCTGTCGCTGCTGCTCCGCCGCCCGCCAGGCCGCGAGGCTTACCCGGGCGACGTCTTCTACCTGCACTCCCGCCTGCTGGAGCGCGCCGCGAAGCTGAGTGACGAACTCGGCGGCGGTTCGCTGACGGCGCTGCCGTTCATTGAAACGCAGGCTTCGGACGTGTCGGCGTACATTCCGACGAACGTCATCTCGATTACGGACGGTCAGATCTTCCTGGAGTCCGACCTGTTCTTCGCCGGTCAGCGTCCGGCCATCAACGTCGGGATTTCCGTCTCCCGGGTCGGCGGCAACGCGCAGATCAAGGCGATGAAGAAAGTCGCCGGCACGCTGCGTCTCGACCTGGCGGCCTACCGTTCGCTGGCAGCGTTCGCGCAGTTCGGTTCCGACCTCGACAAGGCGACGCAAGCGCAACTGACGCGCGGCGCGCGGACGATGGAAATCCTGAAGCAGGGCGTCAACCAGCCGATGCCGGTCGAGAAGCAGGTCATCTCGATCTTCGCGGCCATCAAGGGCCATCTCGACGATCTGCCGCTCGAAGCGGTCGGCCGTTTCGAACGCGAGCTGCATCTGTACCTCGAATCGAACGCGCCGGAGATCGCCCAGTCGATCCGCGACACGAAGGATCTGACGCCGGAGACGGAGAACGCGCTGAACGAAGCGATCCTCAAGTTCAAGAAAAGCTTTGCCGTCTGACAGACGGATCGGATAATGAATCGGGCTAACGTGCCGGCACGAGTTCCCGCTTGAGGGCCGCGGAGCATTCCGGCGGCCTTCCGGACGGGAAAACGGCGGCGCGTTTAGCGAGCAAAGGCGGGTGAACCAGATGGCCAAGGGCATGCGCGAGCTCAAAGCGAAGATCAAGAGCACGCAGAACACGATGCAAATCACGAAAGCGATGGAGATGGTGGCGGCTTCCCGTCTCCGCCGCGCGCAGGAGGCGGCGGTCGCGGCGCGTCCGTATGCGGACAAGCTGAAGGAAGTCGTCGCCAGCATCGCTGCCGGATCGAGGGATGTCAAGCATCCGATGCTGCAGTCCCGCCCGATCAAGCGGACGGGGTATCTCGTCATCACCTCCGACCGCGGGCTGGCGGGCGGCTACAACGCGAACCTGCTGCGCAACGTGCTGAACACGATCCGTGGCAGGCACAGCTCGCCGGACGAGTACGTGCTGTTCGTCATCGGCCGCAAGGGCCGCGACTTCTTCCGCCGCCGGGGCATGGCGATCGCAAAGGAAGTGACGGGTCTGCCGGATTCGCCGACCTTCGCCGACATCAAGGCGATCGCGCAGGAAGCGGTCAAAGGATTCGAAGAAGAGCTCTATGATGAGCTTTATCTCTGGTACAACCAGTTCATCAACCCGATCACCCAGCGGCCGGTCGAGCGCCAGCTGCTGCCGCTCGTGAGCGAGGACGTGAACACGGCAGGGCCTGCCACGGCTTACCAGTACGAGCCGTCGGCCGAAGAAGTGCTGAACACGCTGCTGCCGAAGTATGCGGAAACGCTCATCTACAGCGCCTTGCTGGATGCGAAGGCGAGCGAGTTCGGCGCGCGGATGACCGCCATGGGCAACGCGACGAAGAATGCGCAGAAGATGATCCAGGTTTTGACGCTGAACTACAACCGGGCGCGTCAGGCCGCCATCACGCAGGAAATCTCCGAAATCGTCGGCGGCGCGAACGCGCTGAGCTGAACCAATCCGCGTCTTGTGCCGGCTTCATGATGCCGGGTCAGGCGCTTCAGGAGGGAACAATATGAAAAAAGGACGCGTGGTGTCCGTCACCGGTCCGGTCGTCGACATCGAGTTCGAACGCGGACAGCTGCCGGACGTCCTGAACGCGATCAAAATCGAAGCCAAGGGCGAAGGCGGCGGCCCGGACATCAACCTGACGCTGGAAGTCGCCCTTCACCTCGGCGACAACCTGGTCCGCACGATCGCCATGAGCTCGACGGACGGCCTCGTGCGCGGGATGGAAGCCGTCGACCTCGGCGGCCCGATCACGGTTCCGGTCGGCGCGCCGACGCTCGGCCGCGTCTTCAACGTGCTCGGCGAGCCGATCGACAACGCCGGCGATGTCGTTGCCGATGTCAAACTGCCGATTCACCGTCAGGCACCGGCGTTCGATCAGTTGTCGACGCAGGCGGAAATTCTCGAGACGGGCATCAAGGTCATCGACCTGCTCGCGCCGTACGCCAAGGGCGGCAAGATCGGTCTGTTCGGCGGCGCGGGCGTCGGCAAGACGGTCACGATCCAGGAACTGATCCACAACATCGCGCAGGAGCACGGCGGGATTTCCGTCTTCGCGGGCGTCGGCGAACGGACCCGCGAAGGGAACGACCTGTACCATGAAATGAAAGACTCCGGCGTCATCAGCAAGACGGCGATGGTGTTCGGCCAGATGAACGAACCGCCGGGAGCGCGTCTCCGCGTCGCGCTGACGGGGCTGACGATGGCCGAATATTTCCGCGATGAAGAAGGCCGGGACGTGCTGCTCTTCATCGACAACATCTTCCGCTTCACGCAGGCCGGTTCCGAAGTGTCCGCGTTGCTCGGCCGGATGCCGTCGGCCGTCGGTTACCAGCCGACGCTGGCAACCGAAATGGGTCAGCTGCAAGAGCGGATCACCTCAACGAAGAAAGGTTCGGTTACGTCGATCCAGGCGATCTACGTCCCGGCGGACGACTACACCGACCCGGCTCCGGCGACGACGTTCGCCCACCTCGACGCGACGACGAACCTCGAGCGCCGCATCGCCGAGATGGGCATCTTCCCGGCCGTCGACCCGCTGGCTTCCAGCTCGCGGATTCTGACGCCGGAAGTCGTCGGTCAGGAACACTACGACGTCGCGCAAGGCGTCAAGCGGATTCTGCAGCGCTACAAGGAACTGCAGGACATCATCGCGATCTTCGGCATGGACGAGCTGTCCGAGGAAGACAAGCTGATCGTATCTCGCGCGCGCAAGATCCAGAACTTCCTGTCCCAGCCGTTCCACGTGGCGGAGCCGTTCACGGGCGTGAAGGGGATCTACGTGCCGGTCAAGGAAACGGTCCGCAGCTTCAAGGAGATTCTCGAAGGCAAGCACGACGATCTGCCGGAAGCGGCATTCCGCTACGTCGGCACGATCGAGCAGGCCGTGGAGAGAGCCAAATCGCTTTAATGCGATTGGCGGGAGGGAATCTCGATGAGCACGATGCTGCTTGAAATTGTCACGCCGGAACGCATCGTCTACTCCGAGCAGGTCGACATGGTCGTCGTGCGCGGCGTGGAAGGCGAGCTCGGCATTCTGCCCAACCATATTCCGCTGGTCACGCCGCTCAAGATTGCGCCGGCGAAGATCAAGCAGGGCGGCCGGGAAAAACTGGTCGCGGTCAACGGCGGATTCGTCGAGGTCCGCAAGGACAAGGTCGTCATCCTCGCCGAGAGCGCGGAACTGCCGGAAGACATCGACGTCGAGCGGGCGCTCGCCGCGAAGGCGCGGGCGGAACAGCGGCTTCAGGCCGCGCGGCAGGAAGAGATCGACTTCCGCCGCGCCCAGCTGGCCTTGATGCGCGCCATGAACCGGCTCGAAGTCAAAAATCATCGCAATGCATAAACCGCAGTCCTGCCTGCCCGGCAGGCATGGGAAACCTGTCGGCCAGCCTGTCGGCTTCGCCGGCAGGTTTCTTGCTATTCGAAGATTTTGACAAACTCCGGCGAAGGAGGTGCCGTGCGGGCATGCTGCGCCGCTTCATGGCTTACTACCGGCCGCACAAACGGCTGTTTCTGCTCGATTTCAGTTGCGCCGTCGTTGCCGCGCTGCTGGAACTCGCGTTCCCCATGGCCGTGCAATGGGTAAGCGACGAACTGTTGCCGACGAAGGACTGGAACGCGATCGCCATCGCCTGCACCGCGCTGCTGTTCGTCTATCTGTTCGCCATGTTCATGCACTTCATCGTCGGCTACTGGGGCCACATGCTGGGCATCAATATCGAGACGGACATGCGGCAGCAGGCGTTCAACCATCTGCAGCGGCTGTCGTTTCGCTATTTCGACAACACGAAGACGGGCCATCTGATGTCGCGGATCACGAACGACCTGTTCGACATCGGCGAAATGGCGCACCACGGCCCCGAGGACATGTTCATCGCGCTGATGACGTTCGCCGGCGCGTTCGGCATCATGTGGACCGTCGACTGGCAGCTCGCGCTGATCACCTTCGCGGTCGTGCCGATTCTGGTCGTGCTGATCGCCTGGTTCAACGTGAAATTGAACCAGGCGGCCAAGCAGATGTTCGAGAACATCGCCGACGTCAACGCGCGGGTCGAAGACAGCGTATCCGGCATCCGCGTCGTGAAGTCGTTCGGCAACGAGACCTACGAGATCGAGCGGTTCCGGCGCAACAACGCCGGGCTGCGCAGGGCGAAACTGCGCGCGTACCTCGCGATCTCGCTCAGTTCGTCCGGCATGTACATGCTGAACCGGATGATCATGCTGATCGTGCTCGTCGCCGGCGCCTGGTTCGCCTATCAGGGCCGCATCACCTATGGCGAGCTCGTCGCGTTTCTGCTTTACGTGCAGGTGTTCCTGAAGCCCATTGACAAGATCAACGCGCTGATGGAAATGTATCCGAAGGGCATGGCCGGCTTCCGTCGGTTCTGCGATCTGATCGACACGGAGCCGGACGTGAAGGACGCGCCTGACGCGATCGACGTGCCGTCGCTGCGCGGCGACATCGAATTCCGGAATGTGACGTTCGGTTATGAACCGCACACGAAGGTGCTGCGGAACGTTTCCTTGAAGATCCGCGCGGGCGAGACCGTCGCGCTGGTCGGCCCTTCCGGCGCCGGGAAATCGACGATCTGCAGCCTCATCCCGCGCTTCTACGATGTGGACGAGGGTGAAATCACGATCGACGGCATTCCGATAAAAAAGATGACGCAGCATTCGCTGCGTTCGAAGATCGGCGTCGTGCAGCAGGATGTCTTCCTGTTCAACGGCACGATCCGTGAGAACATCGCCTACGGCAAATTGGGCGCGTCCGAAGCGGAGATCATGGAGGCCGCCCGCCGGGCGCATCTCGGGGACATGATCCGCGAACTGCCGGACGGGCTCGACACCGTCATCGGGGAGCGCGGACTGAAGCTGTCCGGCGGTCAGCGGCAGCGGCTCGCGATCGCGCGGATGTTTCTGAAGAATCCGCCCATACTGATATTGGATGAAGCGACATCGGCGCTCGATACCGAGACGGAGCGGATCATCCAGCAGGCGTTGGAAGAGCTGGCAGCCAATCGGACGACGATCGTCATCGCCCACCGGCTGGCGACGATCCGCGGCGCGGACCGCATCTTCGTCGTCAGCGGCGACGGCATCGCGGAGGAAGGACGGCACGAAGAACTGCTGGCGCAAGGCGGCATTTACGCGCGGCTGCACCGGGCGCAGTTCGGCGAGACGCTCGTCACCTGAACTGCCGCGCGGCCGTGCCCCGTCAACTCGGTCATAGACGGGGCACCCCCCTTTTGCTATAATTGGTAAGGTAAATTCGCGGCCGGGCCATCCGCCGGCCGCCCCATACCGATCCTGCGCACGGAGGCGAACGTATGGAGAAATACGTCAACAGCTACGTGATCGTGGTCATTTTTGTGATACTGGGCATCCTGCTTCCGATCGTTGCGCTCGGGCTGGGCCGCCTGCTCCGCCCGCACAAGCCGACGCAGGAGAAGCAGACGACGTATGAAAGCGGGAACGAGCCGGTCGGCGAAGGACAGGCGCGCTACAACATCCGGTATTACCTGTACGCCTTGATGTTCGTCATATTCGATGTCGAAACCGTTTTCTTGTATCCCTGGGCCGTTGCTTACAATCAGCTCGGCCTGTTCGTGTTGATTGAAATGTTGATCTTCACGGCTCTGCTTCTGGTGGGGCTGTTCTATGCCTGGAAGAAGAGGGTGCTGAAATGGGATTCGATCTGGAACAGGTGAGGCCTGAAGAGCACGAAGAGCTGAAGCGCAACGTGCTGGTGACATCGCTGGAACAACTGAAAGGCTGGGCGCGCAGCCACTCGATGTGGCCGCTGACGTTCGGTCTGGCCTGCTGCGCCATCGAGATGATGGGCACGGGCGGGGCGCACTACGACCTTGACCGGTTCGGCGTCTTTTTCCGTCCGTCGCCGCGTCAGGCCGACGTCATGATTGTCGCGGGGACCGTCACGAAGAAAATGGCTCCGCTTCTGCGCCGTCTGTACGAGCAGATGCCGGAACCGAAGTGGGTCATCGCGATGGGATCGTGCGCTACCGCGGGAGGTCCCTATGTCCGTTCGTACTCCGTCGTCAAGGGCGTCGACCAGATCGTACCCGTCGACGTCTACATTCCGGGCTGCCCGCCGAATCCGGCGGCGCTGATCTACGGAATCAACAAGCTTCAGGAGAAAATTCGTTACGAGGCGAAGACCGGGAAGCAGGTGACGAATCGGTGAGCGAAGAGAACAAGCGCGAGGCAGGCCGGCAGGAAGAAACGGCGGCTGCGGAGCAGCAATCGCCGCCCGCTGCGGAGCAGACGGAGCCGGCGGCCGCGGAACAGCGGGAGCCCGCGAATACGCAGGAAGTCTCCGGCACCGAGCCCGCCGGCGCGGGCGCGGAGCATCCGAACCAGCCGCAGCCGGATACGATGCCGGAACATCCGGATGCATCGGCATCCGACAAACCAGCTGAACCGGCTGAACCGGCTGCGCCCGCTGCGGCGAATGCGGATGCGCCGTCCGCCCCTGCGGGCGAAGCCGCGGGAGCCGGGGCGGTGGATCCCGAGCGCGAAGCGAAGATCAAGGCCGCGCAGGAAGCGCGCGCCAAACGCCTGGCGGCGAAAGCCGCTGCCGGCGGTGAAGCGGCGCCCGGAGACGCAGAGCCTGCGGAGCCGAAGCCGCCGTCGCCGAAGCAGCCTTGGCTCGACGAAGCGGTCGAGCTGCTGAAATCCGAAGTGCATCCGGAAGCGGTGGAAGAAGCGGTGATCAACGAGCTGGCGGGCGACATGCCGACGATCACCGTGAAGGCCGAACACTGGCGCGCCGCTGCCGAGCTGCTGAAGAGCCATGAGAAGCTGGGCTGCAACTATCTGCGCAATGTGACCGGCGTCGATTACGAGGCGCATATGGAAGTGGTCTACTTCGTCATCAATCTGGAGACGAAGCGCGAATATGCCATCAAGATCCGCACGGATCGCGAGCAGCCGTCCGTTCCGTCGGCGGTGCCGGTATGGCCGTCGGCGGATTGGCCCGAGCGTGAGATCTACGACCTGCTCGGCGTTGATTTTCCCGGCCACCCGGACCTGCGCCGCATCATGATGCCGGACGACTGGGTCGGCCATCCGCTGCGCAAAGACTACGTTCCGCTCGATCCGGAGGTGTGACGCGTGATCCGTACCGAAGAACTGCTGCTGAACGTCGGGCCGCAGCACCCGAGCACGCACGGCGTTTTGCGCATCGTCGTGAAGCTGGACGGCGAAGTGATTACGGAAGCAACGCCTGTCATCGGATATCTGCACCGGGGCACGGAGAAACTGGCGGAAAGCCTGAACTACACCCAGATCATCCCGTACACGGACCGGATGGATTACGTGTCCGCCATGACGAACAACTACGTGCTCGTGCACGCCGTCGAGAAAATGATGGGCATCGAGGTGCCGGAACGCGCCGAGTTCCTGCGCCTTATTGTGATGGAATTGCAGCGCGTTGCGAGCCATCTCGTCTGGTGGGGCACCTACCTGCTGGACCTGGGCGCGCTCAGCCCGTTCCTGTTCGCGTTCAAGGAACGCGAGATGATCATCGACCTGTTCAACGAATTGTGCGGCGCGCGGCTGACCTACAACTATATGCGGGTCGGCGGCGTGAAGTGGGACGCGCCTCCCGGCTGGATCGACAAGGTGCGCGACTTCGTGCCGTACATGGAGAAGCAGCTCAAGGAATACGAGCGGCTCGTCAGCGGCAACGAAATTTTCCTCGCGCGGGTCAAGGGGATCGGCAAGTACGACGCCGAAACGGCGATCGCCTACGGCCTCTCCGGCGCGAATCTCCGCTGCACCGGCGTGAAATGGGATCTGCGCAAGAACGAGCCCTACTCGTTGTACGACCGGTTCGAGTTCGACGTGCCGGTAGGCACGAACGGCGATTGCTATGACCGGTACATGATCCGGTTCGAGGAGATGCGCCAGTCGCTGCGCATCCTGAAGCAGGCCGTCGAGCAGTTCCCGTCTTCCGGCGAGACGATGGGCAAGGTGCCCCGCGCCATTCGGCCCCCGGCGGGCGAGACGTACGTCCGGATTGAATCGCCGCGCGGCGAGATCGGCTGCCACATCGTCTCGAAGGGCAAGGCCGAGCCGTACCGCCTGAAGTTCCGCCGGCCTTCGTTCATGAATCTGCAGATTCTGCCGAAGCTGCTCGTCGGCGAGACGATGACGAACCTTATTGCGATTCTGGGCGGTGTGGACATTGTCCTCGGGGAGGTCGACTGCTGATGAGCGATTGGGTGGAACAACCGCTTACCTGGGGGAACGTCCTGATCTACGCCGTGCTGGCGGTCGTCTTCCTCCTGCTCATTCTCGGCTATGTCACCTATGCGATCCTGTTCGAGCGGAAAGTGCTCGGCTGGATGCAGTTCCGGCACGGGCCGAACCGTCTCGGACCGTGGGGGCTGCTGCAGACGGTGGCGGACGTTCTCAAGCTGCTGATCAAGGAGGACACGATTCCGCGCAAGGCGGACCGCGCGCTGTTCATTCTCGCGCCGGCGCTCTGTTACGCGCCGTCGTTCGCGGTGCTGGCGATCATTCCGTACACCCGCGAACTGTATTTCGCCGATCTGAACGTCGCCATCGTCTACTACGCGGCGCTGTCCGCCATCTCGACGATCGCGATCGTGCTCGGCGGCTGGGCATCGAACAACAAATATTCGCTGCTCGGCGGCATGCGCTCGGCGGCGCAGATGATCAGCTACGAAGTGCCGCTGATCCTCTCGATCGTCGGCACGGTCATGATGACCGGAAGCATGAGCCTGCGGCAGATCGGCGAGGCGCAGGGCGACTGGTTCTGGGAGTGGAATTTTCTTCCCCAGATTATCGGCTTCGGCGTCTTCATCGTCGCCGCGGTATCGGAGCTGAACCGTTCGCCGTTCGACCTGCCGGAGGCCGAATCCGAGCTGGTCGCCGGCTACCACACCGAGTACAGCGGCTTCCGCTTCGCGTTCTTCATGCTGGCGGAATACGTGTACATGTTCGCGATCGCGGGCCTCGCGTCGGTGCTGTTCCTCGGCGGCTGGCATCCGCCGGCGCCGTTCCTTGATTTCGTACCGGGCATCATCTGGATGATCCTGAAGATGGCCTTCGTCATCTTCTTCCTGTTCTGGCTTCGGGCGACGATGCCGCGCGTGCGCGTCGACCATCTGATGGGATTTGCCTGGAAGGTGCTGGTGCCGCTGGCGATCCTGAATGTGTTCGTGACGGCGGTCTGTCTCGAGCTTTTCATCAAAGGGTAACGGGGGGTTAGGGCCATGAAAGGTTTGATCCAGGGTCTGGGCGTTACGCTCAAGGCGATGACGACGAAGAAGGTCACCTATGCCTACCCGGACGTTCCGCTCAAGATGCCGGACCGGTTCCGCGGCGTCCAGCATTTCGAGCCGGACAAATGCATCGTCTGCAACCAGTGTGCGCGCATCTGCCCGACAGAGTGCATCACGCTGGTCGGCAAGCCGAATCCGGATCCCGAGAAGAAAGGCAAAGTGATCGATACCTACGACATCAACTTCGAACTGTGCATCCTGTGCGATCTGTGCACCGAAGTGTGTCCGACGGAAGCGATTGTCATGACGAACAATTTCGAACTGGCGGCATACAGCCGCGACGAACTGTTCAAGGATCGCGAGTGGCTGGAAAACAACAACACGAACGTCCGGCAGGACAACAACAACATCGGCGCGCCGCAGAGAGGGGGCGCGAAGTAACCGATGAGCGGGTTCTACATCAACTGGTCCGGCGAACTGGTTGCGTTCTTCGCGTTCGCCGTCATCATGATCGTCGGCGCGGTGCTGATGCTGACGCTGACGAAGGTCGTCCACATGGTGGTGTCGCTGGCGGCCGTCTTCCTCGGGCTCGGCGGCATGTTCGTCGTGCTGGAAGCGGAATTCGTCGCCTTCGTGCAGGTGCTCATCTACGCGGGCGCCATCACGATTCTCATGATCTTCGGCATCATGATGACGCACCACCAGGCCGTGCAGCATGAGCCGGCAAGACCGGTGCACGAGATCGTGTCGGCCGTCGCGTCGATCCTGCTGTTCGGCATGCTGTTCTACGCGATCCGTACCACGGAATTCGAGCCTTCGGCTCCGCCGCTGCAGGCCGGAGTCGACAACGCGATGGAGATCGGCAAGCAGCTCTATACGCAGCACGTCATCCCGTTCGAGCTGGTGTCGGTTCTCCTGACGGTCGCGTTCATCGGCGCGATCGTGATCGCGAAGAAGGAGGCGGAGTAGACGTGCTGTCATCGTACCTGACCATGGCCGCCATTCTGTTCTGCATCGGACTGTACGGCGCGCTGTCGAAACGCAACGCCGTCATCGTGCTCATGTCGGTGGAGCTGATGCTCAACGCGGTGAACCTGAATCTGGTCGCCTTCTCGAAATACGGCGTCTTGCCGTCGCTCACGGGTCAGATTTTCTCGCTGTTCACCATCTCGGTGGCGGCCGCCGAAGTGGCGGTCGGCGTCGCGATTCTGATCGCCCTGTTCCGCGCGCGCGGCGTGGTGAACGTCGATGAATTCAACGAGATGAGGAGGTAGCGGCTATGGCAACCGTGTACTCGCAATACGCCTGGCTCGTTCCGGTGTTCCCGCTCGCGGCTTTCCTCATCCTGACGGCGTTCGGCCGCGGCCTGAAGCAGACCGGCGCCATCGTCGCCGTGCTCGGATCGTTCGGGGCGCTCGCCCTGTCGGCGCTCGTGCTGATCGAGCATCTCGGCGGCGCCGACGAATACAACGACAGTTTCCACTGGATCAAGATCGGCGGCTATGCCCTGACCGCCGGTTTCGACGTGACGAATCTGACGGCGCTCATGCTGGTCGTCGTCTCGCTCGTCGCGTTCCTGGTCAACATTTACTCGATGGGCTACATGAAGGACGATGAGCGCATGACCGTGTTTTTCGGCTACGTGGCGCTGTTCACGTTCTCGATGCTCGGTCTCGTGCTCGCCGACAATCTGCTCACGCTCTACATTTTCTGGGAGCTGGTCGGGGTCTGCTCGTTCCTGCTCATCGGCTTCTGGTACCAGAAGCCGGAAGCGAAGGCCGCGGCGAAGAAAGCGTTCATCGTCACGCGGATCGGCGATGTCGGTCTGCTGATCGCGCTACTGCTCCTGTTCTGGTACATGCCGGATCATGACTTGTCGTTCGCCGCGATTGAGAACGTGTTCGGCCAGACCGGCCTGATCACGGAAGGCATCACCACGCTGATCGCGATTCTGATCTTCGTCGGGGCGGTCGGCAAGTCCGGCCAGTTCCCGCTGCACGTCTGGCTTCCGGACGCGATGGAGGGCCCGACGCCGATCAGCGCCCTGATCCACGCCGCAACGATGGTCGCCGCCGGCGTGTTCCTGGTCGCCCGCACGTTCCCGATCTTCGAAGCGTCGCAGGCGGCGCTGGATACGGTCGCCTGGGTCGGCGCCTTCACCGCGATCTTCGCGGCGTCGATCGCCATCGCCCAGAACGACATCAAGCGGATTCTGGCTTACTCCACCGTCAGCCAGCTCGGCTACATGATGATGGCGATCGGGCTCGGTTCGGTGACGGCCGGCATGTTCCATCTGTTCACGCATGCGTTTTTCAAGGCGCTCCTGTTCCTCGGGGCGGGCAGCGTCATTCATGCAGTTCATACGCAGGATATTCACGAGATGGGCGGCCTCGGCAAGACGATGAAGACGACCGCCTGGACGTTCGCGGTCGGCGCGCTGGCGCTCGCCGGCATCCCGCCGCTCTCCGGCTTCTGGTCGAAGGACGCCATTCTGGCGGAAGCGCTCCACGCGAATCCGGCGCTGTTCGTCGTCGGCATCGCGGCCGCGTTTCTGACGGCGCTCTACATGTCCCGCCTGTTCTTCCTCGTCTTCGCGGGCAATCCGAAGGCGGGCGGCGAAGCGCATGAATCGCCGGCTACCATGACGGTGCCGCTGATCGTGCTGGCGGTGCTGGCGGTCATCGCGGGCTTCGTCGAAATGCCGTTCAGCGGCACGGGCTGGTTCGGCGAATGGCTGACCGGGCATGCGGCGGAGCATGAAGGTGCGGCGCTCGTCATGCTCGTCTCCACGGCGATCGGCCTTCTGGGCATCTATCTCGGCTGGCTGATCTATGTGAAGGGGGCCATTTCGCGCGATGTCGTCACATCCCGCGCGCCCTGGCTGACCCGTCTGCTCGAGCGGAAATACTACATCGACGATATTTATCATGCGGTCTTCACGGTCTCGCTGCGCGCGATCGGACGGGCGTGCGACGCCTTCGACCGCCATGTCGTCGGCGGCGCCGTCCGGCTGGCGGGAGGCGCAGCCTTCTGGACAGGCCGCGCGGCAACCCGGATGCAAAGCGGCCAACTGCAGTCCTACGGCTTGTACGTCGTCATCGGGCTGGTCATTCTCGTTGCAGCGATTGCCGGAAGGAGGTTTTGGTAATGGAAAGCTCTTTCCCCTGGCTGACGCTGCTGACGTTCTCGCCGATCATCGGGCTGCTGGTGCTGCTCTTCATACCCGGTACGAACAGCCGCGCGCTCCGCACGGCTGCGATCGTGACGACGCTCGTCCCGCTCGGCCTGTCGCTCTGGCTGTTCGCGTCCTATGACGCGGCGAATCCGAACGCCTTCAGGGAGCAGGTCGACTGGATCACGATCGCGCTCAACCATGAGGCGGTCAATATCGGCTCCAGCGCTTACGTCTTCCAGTACCATCTGGCGGTCGACGGCCTGTCGCTGCCGCTCGTGGCGCTCGCGGCGCTCGTCGCGGTAATGGCCGCGCTGGCGTCGGTCCATATCAAGAAGCGCTGGAAAGCGTTCTATGTCTGGTTCCTGCTGCTCGAGACGGGGATGCTCGGCGTCTTCCTGGCGCGCGACCTGATCCTGTTCTTCCTGTTCTTCGAGCTGACGCTGATCGCGCTGTTCTTCCTGATCGGCATCTGGGGCTCCCTGAACCGGGAAAAAGCGGCGAACACGTTCCTCATCTACAACGGGCTTGGTTCGGCTCTCATGCTGATCGCGTTCGTGCTGCTCATTTCCACCGCGGGCGCGTCGCTGAATGCGACGGAGCAGGGAGGCGATCTGGTTTACAGCGGCGATTACGCGACGATTGCGGCGAATCTGACATCCGGTGAATCGCTCACGAACCTGCCCGGCGGGTATGACAATCCGTTCGCGCTGAGCGATCGTCTGCGGTGGACGATCTTCATCCTGCTGCTTGCGGCCTTCGGCATCAAGCTGCCGGTGCTGCCGCTGCATACGTGGATGCTCCGCGTCCACGCGGAAGCGCCGCCTTCCGTCGTCATGATTCACTCCGGCGTCCTGCTCAAGATGGGCGGATACGGTCTGATCCGATTCGGCATCGGGCTGTTCCCCGAGCTGGCGGAAGATGCGTCGTTCGTGCTGGCGCTGCTCGGCGCCGTGAGCGTGCTGTACGGCGCCGTGCTGGCGTTCGTTCAGCGGGAGTTCCGGCTGGTGCTGGCCTATTCGTCGGTCAGCCACATGGGCATCGTGCTGCTCGGCATCGCGTCGCTGAACGAGATCGGACTGCAGGGCGCGGTGTTCCAGCTCGTGTCGCACGGCCTCATCTCGGCGCTCCTGTTCCTGATCGTGGGCAGCCTGTACGAACGGACCGGCACGACGGAACTGGAAGAGCTCGGCGGCCTCGCCCGCCCGATGCCGTTCATGAGCGGCGTGCTGCTGGCCGCGGGGATGGCGTCGCTCGGACTGCCGGGGCTGTCCGGCTTCATCGGCGAGTTCCTTGCCTTCCTCGGCTTGTTCGAGACGATGAAGTGGGTGACCGCAATCGCCGTGATCGGCGTCATTCTGGCGGCTGTGTACATCCTGCGCAGCGTGCTGAAGATTACGTTCGGCCCGCAGCAGGAGCGCTACGCGGTGCTGAAGGACGCACGGCTCATCGAAGCCGTGCCGATGATCGCGCTGTTCGCCTTCATCGTGCTGCTCGGCGTCTATCCATCGGTGCTGACGGATACGATGCAGGGAAGTTTCGACAACATCATTGCGCATTTGAACACGAGGATGGGGGGGTAGTCGCATGGTGACAACGGCAACGCAAGCTTTGACCGGGCCGGATGTGGCTTACCTCGTCCCCGAGATCATTCTGGTCGGCGCGGCGATTCTGCTTACGCTCCTTGATCTGCTGCTGCCGAATACGGTCCGCCGCGGGTTTCTGAGCTGGCTGACGCTGGCTGCAATGGCCGGTTCCGCCGCCGTCGTGGTCGGGCAGCTGCTGTCGTTCGATCCGTTCGGCGAAGGCGGCGCGGAAGTGATTTCGCTTCTGCGGGACAGCTACCGGATCGACGGTTTCGCGCTCACGATGAAGCTGATCATCCTGGCCGCGTCCATGCTCATCCTGCTGATGGGCATCCGGACGATCGAGCGGGATGATGCCATTCCGGACAAAGGCGAAACGTTCACGATGATGCTGCCTGCCGTCGCCGGTGCGCTCATCCTCTGCTCGACGGCGGATCTGATCACGATGTTCATCGGGCTCGAACTGCTCGGCATTTCGACGTATGTGCTGATCGGGTTCCGCAAAAAATCGAAGCTCGCGGCTGAAGCGGCATTCAAGTATGTCGTCATCGGCGCCGTCTCGTCGGCGTTCATCCTGTTCGGCATGTCGTACCTGTACGGGGTGACGGGGTTGACCAACCTCGGCTGGATTGCCCGGATGTTGGAGCAGGCGGTCACCGATTTCAAAGCGCTCGTCTACGTCGGCCTGTTCTTCCTGGTCGCGGGCTTCGCGGTGAAGATCGCGGTCGCTCCGTTCCACGCCTGGGCGCCGGACGTCTACCAGGGAGCGGCGACACCCGTCACGGCGTTTCTGGCCGTCGTCTCGAAAGCCGCGGCGTTCATTGCGCTGGTGCGGGTGATCTTCAACACGGCGATCATCCAGACGCCGTTCATCCTCGGGCCGGCCGTCAGCCCGGTCGGCGAAGACGTGCTGCTCGCGTTGAAAGTGCTGGCGGCCGCGGCGATGATCGTCGGCACGACGGCGGCGCTGCGCCAGAAGAACGTGAAGCGGCTGCTCGCCCTGTCCGGCGTCGCCAACGCGGGCTATCTGCTCGTGCCGCTGGCGATCGGGCTCGGCACGACGTCGACCAACAACCTGGGCGATTTCTCGTTCTACCTGGTCGCCTACCTGTTCATGACGATCGGCGCTTTCGCGGTCATGGCGGTCGTCAGCCAGACGGCCGGGCATGACGAATTGAAGGGCTATGCCGGCCTGTACTACCGTGCGCCGTGGACGGCGGCGGGGATGATCGTGCTGCTCATCTCGCTGGCCGGGCTGCCGGTGACGGGCGGCTTCTTCGGCAAGCTGTTCATTCTGCTGAGCGCGGCGCAAATGAAAGATTATTGGCTGGCCGCGATCATGATCGTGACCAGCGTCATCTCGTATTACTTCTACTTCAGCATCATTCGCCAGATGTTCATGCGGACCGCCGAGACGGAGGCGAAGCTGAGCGTCCCCGTGCCGACGGGCATCGCGCTTTGGATCTGCGTCGCGGCTACGCTGGCGCTCGGCTTCATGCCGAACGCGTTCATGGAGATGCTGGAGCAGGCCGTAACGCTGTCCCGCGACGTCTGGGTGGCAATGCCGCGGTAAACGCTCGCGGACGGTGTTGGCAGGCGAAGAGAGCGTTGGTGTGACAGTCAAATCCGGCTGCGTCTTGTCCGGAATGGACGGGACGCGGCCGGATTGTTTTTTCGGGGTGTATTGGATGCTTTCCGGCAAGTGAGAGTTTTTTAAACGCAATGAAATCTTTTATCGATTATAATAGATAGCATCGGAATGGAAACGGACGGATAAGGACAGATCGCAATGCGAATCATGAAAGGGAACGGCCGGAGGACCGACAACCGAAAGGAAGCGGCGGCGCGCACCGACCGGCGTCAGCGGCGGCGAAGAATCGCCGTGCCTGCGGCGCTGTTGGCGTGCGTGCTGGCTGCGGGATCGCTGCTTGGGGAAACGGGCGGTCCGCTTGCAACGGCCGGAGCAAGCGCCCCATCGAACATGAAGTCTTCGGCGGATGCGGCAGATGTATGGACAACCGGGAGCTGGCTCCTGAAATGGCGGGAAGGCGCGGAGACGGATCCCGCCCGGCTGCCGGGCACCGTCGTGCTCTCGCGGCAGCCGGAGACGGGTGTGGACCTCGTCGTGCCGGCAGACGGTGAAGACCGGCAGCGCTGGCTGGACAGGCTGACCGCGCACCCGGATGTGGAATATGTGCATCCCGTCGGCAAGGTAAAACTGCTCGCGGATAGCGGCGGAGAGCAGCCAGGCATGACGTCCACGGCGTCCACGCCGGCTGTTGCGACAACAGAGACGGAAGCGGCGTTGCAATCCTCAGCAAACCCCCAGTCTCCTGCGGCGCCGGCAGCCGCGGAACTTCCGGGCAAGCCTGACGATCCGCATCTGGACAGGCAGTCTTATCTGAAACTGATCGGAGCGGACCGCGCCTGGGCGCTGGCGCCGGGCATGGCGACCGATCTGACGATCGCGGTGGTGGACACCGGCGTCGATCTCGATCATCCGGATCTGAAAGACAATCTCGTGCAGGGCATCAATCTGATTGCGCCCGGCAAGCCTCCCGAGGACGACAACGGGCACGGCACCCGGGTCGCCGGTGTGCTGGCGGCCATAGGCAACAACGGCATCGGGACGGCCGGCGTGCTGTGGAAGGCGAAGATCATGCCGGTCAAGGCGCTGGACGAAACCGGATTCGGCGATGAGAAGATGCTCGGCGAAGCGATTGTGAAAGCGGTGGATGCCGGCGCGAAGATCGTCGTCCTGTCGGTCGGGCTTTACCGGTATTCCCCCTACATGCAGGACATCGCCTTGTATGCCGAGAAAAACGACGTTCTGCTCGTCGCGGCCAGCGGCAATGACGGGCTCCAGCACGGCCGCAAGGCTGTTGTCAAATATCCGGCGGCCTACCCGACCGTGATGGCCGTCTCCGGCGCGGCGGCGGACGGCAGCCCGGAACGCCGGGCCAATGCCGGTCCCGAGAACGATATCGCGGCAGCCTGGGAAGTGTACACGACGGCGCTCGGCGGAGGATACCGCAAGGAAGAAGGCACGTCGATGGCTGCGCCGCAGGTTGCGGCTGCCGCGGCGCTCGTCTGGACGAAGGAGCCGCATCTGAAAGCCTGGCAGGTGCGGGAGCGGCTGATGCAGACGGCGCAGGATATCGGGGCACCCGGCCGCGACGATCAGACCGGAGCGGGGCTGCTTCGGGTCGATCTTGCGCTGAAGGCGGCGGCGAACCCGGACCCGCGGGAGCCGAACAACACACGGCAGGAAGCCGCTGCGCTGCCGGTCGTCAATCAGATCGCGGGGGCTTTGAGCGGCGGATCCGACATCGATTGGTTCCGGATCGATGCGCCGCATGACGGGTGGATGACGTTTGCTTTTGAAGGCCATCCCGGGGAGAAAAAGGCGTATCCCGCCGTATCCGCCGTGCTGCACCGGAAAGACGGAACGACGGCTTCCGCGGAGTGGCGCATGAACGCCGGAAAGGTGGAATGGCCGGTAAAGCGCGGCGTCCAATGGCTGGAATTGAAGTTCAAGAACGGCGAAGAGACCGCGGTCGTGCCCTACACGCTGACGACCGGATTCCGGATGGCCGCGGACGAATATGAGCCGAATGACACGCAGGCAACAGCCCGCCAGTTGGCGAACCTGACGGACGGGCAGCTGAAAGTGACCGGAACGTTCCACCAACAGGGCGATCAGGATTGGTACGCCGTGACGATCGGCCAGACAGGCGATTTGAAGCTTTCGCTTGCGGTCGATACGATGCGCATCGATCCGGCCTTTCTCATCAAGCCTGAGCATGGCACGGAACAGCGCGTGGACGACTACGGCGAAGGGGCGACGGAGCGGGCGAATATTCCGGTGACCCCTGGCCGATATCTGATCCGGGTGCGCGACGCTTCGTCGGCATCCGCGCATCCCTCCGTCGGCACTTATACGCTGACGCTGGAACTTGAGCGGAGGCATGAAGATCCGAACGAGCCGAACGACCGGATCTATGCGGCGACGCCGCTGGCGCCGGACACGGAGTACCGGGGTGTCTTCTCTACCCGGGATGATGAAGACTGGTTCAGGCTGAAACTGGACAGCCGTTCGATCGTGTCGGTTACGCTGGACGGGGTGCCGGCGGACCGCCGCGTGCGGATGGAAGTGTACGACAAGCGCCAGCAATTGCTGGAAACCGTTGAAACGGCGCCTGAGACGGCAAGCATTCGCATCGAGCGTGAATATGATGAGGGTAGCCATTACATCAGGCTCACATCCGACCGTCCGTTCGACCGGAGCTTGTACCGGCTGCGGGTCAATGTGGAGCCGCTCGTGGGCGGTTTCCGGGATATCGCCGGCCATTGGGCCGAAGACTCGATCATCAGGCTGAACGCGCTCGGCCTCGTGTCGGGGACGGGCGACCGCCGGTTCGAGCCGGATCGCGGCATTTCCCGCGCGGAAGCGGCCGCGCTGGTCGTGCGGGCGCTGGGCGGATCGGGAACGCCGGCCGCCACGATCGCTTACCGCGATCTGGACGAGAGCCACTGGGCCTATAAAGCGATCCAGCAGGCGACGGCGGCCGGCATCGTAAACGGTTTGCCGGGCGGCAGGTTCGGCCCATCAAATCCGGTATCCCGGGCCGAAGCCGCCGTCATGATCGGCCGCGCGCTCGGACTGGCGCCGCTGAACAGGGCATCGGCGCCGTTCAACGATCTGAGCCCGAACCACTGGGCGGCATCGATGATCAACCGGCTCAAGGAAGAAGGGCTGCTGAGCGGCTACCCCGGCGGATTCGTCAGACCGGATGAACGGATCAGCCGGGCGGAATTCAGCGTCTTTCTGCTGCGCGCGGTGGAGAAGAGGAGATTGAACTGAGATGGAGGATGTCTATTTTTCAATGGGCATAAGAGGGCTGCTGTCCGCGGCCGTCATGCTGCTCAGCGTCTATCTCGCCTGGGTCGTGCTTCAGGAACTCAAGCTCGACGTGTTCCTGAAGCAGCCCAAGGGCAGGCGCGCCGTCATGCTGCGTCTGATGTTGGCGGTCGCGATCGGCTATCTGTTCTCCCGGTTCATCCTGGATTACTGGGAATGGTCGACGTCGCTGCGCCTGCTTGTCGAATAAGGAGAACGGATTCCGTCAACAATGGTAGTGATTCTACGGTCCGAATTCGGCATTCGGCTGCGAAGGATGTAGAATGTCGGGAATTTTCGCCAATTCCTGTATAGATTCGAAATTTTGTGTTTGTCGATCTGTGTAAGGAAATGCTAAGATATTCACGGAATGTTGGACGGATGAAAAAAGTACTAGTTCGGATCGTGATTGGCAGGATCATGTGCGCGGAGGGACCCATATGAGCAAAATCATCGTCCGCGGCGGTCGGCGGCTCTCCGGAACGGTTCGCATCAGCGGCGCCAAAAATGCGGTGCTGCCCATTCTGGCCGCGTCGCTGCTCGCCGAAAAGGGCGTCAGTGTCATTCGAGACGTCCCCCTGCTTGATGATGTCTTGACCATCCGGCAGGTGTTGTCTTCGCTCGGCGCCGGCCTCCGCCAGGACGGCGACACCGTCTTCGTTGATGCTTCATCACTGCAAAGCTTCGAACCACCATATGAACTGGTCCGTAAAATGCGGGCTTCCTTCCTCGTGATGGGACCTCTGCTGACGCGATTCGGACAGGCGCGCATCTCGCTGCCTGGCGGATGCGCCATCGGCACGCGCCCGATTGACCAGCACCTGAAAGGCTTCGAAGCGATGGGCGCTGACATCGCCCTGGGGCAAGGTTACATAGAAGCGCGCACGCACGGACGGCTGAAAGGCGCGAAGATCTACCTCGATGTGCCGAGCGTCGGCGCCACGCAGAACATCATGATGGCCGCCTCGCTTGCGGAAGGGACGACCATCATCGAGAATGCGGCGAGGGAACCGGAAATCGTCGATCTGGCGAATTTCATGAACAGCATGGGCGCCGTCGTGCGAGGCGCGGGTACGAGCATGATCCGCATCGAAGGGGTCGACATGCTGCACGGTGCGGAACATACGGTAATCCCCGATCGGGTGGAAGCCGGCACTTATATGGTTGCCGCCGCCATAACCGGCGGAGATGTAATGATTGAAGGCGCAATTGCCGACCATTTGACCCCGGTGATTTCGAAGCTGGAAGAAATGGGCGTCGATTTCGGGGAATGCGAGAACGGCATCCGCGTGACGGTAAGCCGTCCGCTGCGCGCCGTCGATGTGAAGACCCTCCCGCACCCGGGATTTCCCACCGATATGCAGTCGCAGATCATGGCGCTGCTCATGGTGGCGGAAGGCACGAGCGTCGTGACGGAGACGGTGTTCGAGAACCGGTTCATGCATGTGGAGGAATTCCGCAAGCTTCAGGGACAGATCCGTGTGGAAGGGCGGTCCGCGATCGTAACGGGCGGTGCGAAACTCGTCGGCGCCAAGGTGTGCGCCACCGATCTGCGCGCCGGAGCCGCGCTGATCTGTGCCGCGCTGCGCGCCGAAGGCGAGACCGAGATCACGGGCGTTCATCATATTGACCGCGGATACTTGGGGATTACGGAGAAGCTGGCGGCGCTCGGCGCGGACATTCGCCGGATTGAGGCGGAAGCCGCGCTTGCCCGGGAGGCGGAAGAAGCGCAGGCCCTCCGCCTCGAGGAAGCGGAAGGGGAAGTGCCGGCCGAGGCGGTCTTCGCCCGCGAGGAGCGCGCCCGCATTCAGGTCAGGCCTTCCTGGGCGTGAAGCAAGCAGAACGATCATCAGAACGCGTTGTGAAAGACGCGTTCTTTTTTAAGGATCAATCTCAAAATCAGTGCTTGACAGTTAACCCAACAACCGATGGCGGTTGCATTCGATGAGAATGCCTGCTTTATAATGACTGCGATTTCGTGTGAAATAATGCCGGCGCTGAAAGGCCTTAATGCGATTATGGCGTCCTTCTACGGTTGCGTTTGTCCATCGGCATTGATGATAGTTCACGATCTCCTCTTTCCAGTTGCGCATTGTCTTAAGCGTGCTTCGGACTGCAGGATGGTTGATTCGATCACCTTGCTCGCACCATCGCTCAAATCCCCGTTGGGCAACGGCAAAGCTGGGGGAGCAGTCGTACCAGGTCGCAAACGCTTCTTTCCACTCCCATACGCTGCGAAGAAGCGGGGAGTAACTCAGCAGCGTTTCCAGCCGTTTTCGGCTTTCTTCGCTCAGGCTTTCCGCTGATGGGTTCAACAGCCGATGACTCGCCTTCAGATGCGCCTTAGCCCGCGGCGACAGGGTGTTCTGAACGGTTTTCCGAACCTCTTGCACGCATTTGATCACGTACCCATGAACATGAAAACGGTCCGCGATGCGAATGGCATTCGGGAAACACTCGCTGATCCAGGCATGGTAAGCCTGGGCCAAATCCATGACCACCGCTTTGGGGTTAAGCCGAAGGAAATCCGGATGCTCCTGGGCATAGGTCCTAAGCTCCTCCAGCTTTCGGCCCGGCAGCAGATCAAGCATGGTCTCGCCTTTCAGGTTGTGAATGCCGGTGTTATACGTATGGCCTTTCTTGACCGCGAAGTCATCGACACCTAACACCAGCTCTTCCATTTCTTTTGCTTCTTCCCACACTTGTTTATAGATCCGTTCCCCTTCCGCCGGAACCGCTTCGTGATGGATGCGCTGTATGGTGCTGGCCGGCGCCTGCTGCATCCGGGCGCTGTGGGCGGCTGTAGAACCGAGTGCCTGTTCGACGGCATGGGAGCGGAAAAGCTTGCTGTAGCGCTGCCTGGGTCCGACAAACTCGTACGCCCATACAAAACCGGCTTCGCAACGCGTACAATACATCCGGATGGACGGCACATGCAGATAGGTTTTCTTCTCGAATACACAAAGATGCCGGATGCGCCGCATGTCATTTCTTCCCTTACGGATCACCGCCTGGTCGGACCCGCAACAGGGGCAACATTGCTTGTCACCCAGTGGCACGGCTTCGATGTGAACTTCATCGGCATCGATGGACAGAATTTGGTGAATTTTTAACTCTGGTAAGTCGAGCAGTTCATTGATATACTGAGTATGCATCTGTCTATTCCTTTGTTGTTTGTTGGGTGAGACTTACAACAATACAGGATTAGCAGATGTTTTTCCACTTTTAGCCTTGGATTATTTCGTCAAGCACTGATTTCGGTTTTGAGCCTTTTTTAAAAGATAAGACTTTATAAGTTTCACGCTTATAACCGGCTTATCTTTCACCGCAAAACGGACGCGCCCGCCCGGGAGGACGGCGCCAGCCGTTTTTGCTTGTTTCCGGAACGATTCATTTCTTCCATTCGGGATACAAATGCGCTTTCATCAAAATAGAAGCGGCCGGAAATCCGCAAGCTGCCGGCATTTTCGCTTGACCGAGGTTTTGTGGTTCTGCCCTACCAAACGGCTTCATAGGATGTACCAAGACCGGCGGATGAGAGATTCAAGCAGACGTACCAGCGTCGATTGGAGGGCAGACACAATGAGACGGAGAACGGCATGGAGGCGCATCCTGCAGGGCGGTGTTGGAACTTCGGGCTGGATGGCGGCGTTTCTGCTCGGCATGGCGGCGGCCATGTTCCTGAAGTTGATGTCCGCGGGCGGCGGGGTGTCGGAATCCGGCGCTTCGCATACAAAATCCGACGGGATTCCGGAGGTCATGGCGGCGGAAGCTTCGGAACCCGGCAGCAGCGAATTGGCAGGAAGACCGCGGATGCCGGAATCCGGAAGCGGCAATCTGAAACATGAGGATGAAGCACAGACCGATGGAGCGGTCGGACAGGCCGGCGATTCCCGGCTTGCGAAGAACGGCGAATCCGCAAATGGTGAAGGCGGCGCCGCCGGGCAGGACGAAGCGCCGGACGAGCCGTTGGTGCGCGTCTACCTGGCGGAAGAGGGGCGTGTGGAAACGGTGCCGCTGGAGACGTATGTTCTCGGCGTCGTAGCGGGAGAGATGCCGGCCGATTTCGAGCTTGAAGCGCTGAAGGCGCAGGCGATTGCGGCCCGAACCTATATCATCCGCAAACTGTTCACCGCAGCGCAAGATACCGGCGATGTAAAACGGGAATATGATGTGACGGACGGCGAGGCCGACCAGGTGTATGTGCCGCTGAAGAAAATCCGGGAAATGCGGCTTGAACGGGAGGAAGAGCTGGCGCGGATCGGACGAGCGGTCGCCGAGACGCAGGGGCTCGTGCTGACCTACGAGGGCGAGCCGATTCAGGCGGCCTATTTCTCGACAAGCGGCGGTTATACGGAGAATGCCGAAGATTACTGGTCCGTGGAGGTTCCGTATCTGAGAAGCGTGCCCAGCCCCTGGGACGCGCAGCTGTCGCCGCGTTTCGAACAGAAGGTCGAAATGGAGCTGGACGAATTCTATGACCGCCTGGGCATCCGCAAGCGGGACCGAAAGGGCGGCATCGAGGTGCTGAGCCGGACGGCGGGCCGAAGTGTGAAAGAGATCCGGATCGGGAAGAAGGTGCTCACCGGACGGGAGGTGCGGGAGGCGCTGGATCTGCCGTCCGCCAACTTCAGCTGGCGGATCGAAGACGGACGGATCACGCTGGTGTGCTACGGCTACGGACATGGCGTAGGCATGAGCCAATGGGGGGCGCAGGCGCTGGCCAGGGCGGGCAATGACGCGGAGCAGATTCTGGCCTACTATTACCGGGGAACAAGGCTTGTCCGATCTGCGAGTCTTGCGGCATCGTTCGAAAGTTTCAAAACTTGAAAATTATCATTTCAGCGACGTATAAAAGATTCCCCACTGGCAACAATGGCTGGTGAGGTGATCAAAAAATGAATGAACAAGACAAGCAGAAACCGCTTGAGGAAGCTTCCGGGCTGTCCCGAAGCGGAGCCGCCAAATCGTCCGGTTGGAAGAGATTGCTGTCGAAGAAATGGGTTTCTCCGGCATTTTTCATGGCCGCGGCGGCAATCATCGTAACGATCATGTGGCTCTATCAGGGGACCGACAAGTCGGAAGTCAAGCCTGCAGATGACGAGTCCGCTGAAGTGAGCGACGTGACGAATACCGATGAAGCCGTGGCCGATGAGCGTACGCTGGAGGTCATTGCGGACGGCGAAACGCTGCAATGGCCGGTCGTCGACCGCTCGGAGCTGGAGATCGTTCTCCCGCACTATGACGCGGATGCGCCGAGTGAAGAACGGCAGCAGGCGCTTCTGGTGTCCGGCACGACGTTCATGCCGCACATGGGCATCGATCTGGCGCGGCCTGACAATGCGGCCTTCGATGTCGCTGCCGCGATGAGCGGCAAGGTGACGGTAGCCGAGCAGCATCCGACGAACGGTTATATTGTCGAAATCGCGCATCCGGACGGGCTTGTCACCGTGTACCAGAGCCTGAGCGAAATCAACGTCAAGGTCGGCGACGAAGTGAAGCAAGGCACGCTGATCGCGAAGGCGGGACGCAGCGAACTGGAGAAAGATCTCGGCGTACATCTTCACTTCGAAGTCCGCGAGAACGGCACGCCGGTCAATCCGCTGGCACTGCTTGACGAAGAAGAATGATGCGAACAGACCATGCAGGCCATTGGTCGCACAGGCGGGCCGGACGGACCGGCGGCGCAGAAGTGCACGAAGGCTAAGCCGGGAAAGCAGGGGAACCCCTGCTTTCCTTTTTTTTGCAAACGGCTTTTCCATCCCGTCGCTCCGGACGCGCCCGTACGGTGCAGGATGGTGTTCCCGGGGCGGCGTTTATTTCCCGGAAAATAATTTGTACCGTCAGGCTTGTCACGCTTGACCACGGCGAATATAAACCTCCCCGACTCATATAATGTACCAAACTATTCCGAGTTGGGAGGCGGGAACGTGCACGATTACATCAAAGAACGGACGATCAAAATCGGCAGATGCATCGTCGAGACGAGAAATACCGTTCGAACGATCGCGAAGGAGTTCGGCGTTTCGAAAAGCACGGTACACAAGGATCTGACCGAGCGGCTGCCGGAGATCAATCCCGACCTTGCGGACCAGGTGAAGCACATTCTCGAGTACCACAAATCGATTCGGCATCTGCGGGGCGGCGAAGCGACGAAGATCAAATACAAGAAATCGGCGGGGAAGAAACGCGAAGCGATAACGGCCGGAAAAAACGGTTAATTCTTCTACAAAAATAGAGGATTTCGGACAACAATAGCGAATTGATATCGATTATGGGCCGATTTGGAATCGAGCGACATTTCATGACATACCGTGTGCCTTTGTCCCGGCGGGACGGTACGGCGCGCGGTATTCGTCGAGTCCGGACAGGCCTTTTTTCAGGCGGCTTGCAAATGGACAAGCCTTGGGTGCCGGTCGAAACGCCCTGATAATTTTCGGGTTGGGGGACATGCAGAAATGTTGGGCAAAGATATCGGAATCGATCTCGGAACAGCCAATGTATCCATTCATGTCAAAGGCAGGGGCGTCGTGCTGGACGAACCTTCCGTCGTCGCCATTGAAAGCGAATCGAAGCGGGTGCTGGCCGTCGGCGAAGAAGCGAGACGGATGGTCGGCCGGACGCCGGGCAACATCGTGGCGATCCGTCCGCTGAAGGACGGCGTGATCGCCGACTTTGAGATTACGGAACTAATGCTGAAGTCATTCATCAACCGGGTCGGGGGTCGGAAATGGTACAGCCGTCCGCGCATCCTGATCTGCGCGCCGACGAACATCACGTCGGTCGAACAGAAAGCGATCCGGGAAGCGGCTGAACGAAGCGGGGCCAAGGAAGTATTTCTCGAGGAGGAGCCGAAGGCGGCGGCGATCGGAGCCGGCATGGACATTTTCCAGCCAAGCGGCAACATGGTCGTCGACATCGGCGGCGGCACGACGGATGTCGCGGTGCTGTCCATGGGCGACATCGTCACGGCCTCGTCCATCAAAGTGGCGGGCGACAAATTCGACTCCGAGATCATGAAATATATCAAAAACAAATACAAGCTGCTGATCGGCGAGCGGACAAGCGAGGACATCAAAATCCGCATCGGCTCGGTCCATCCGGACGGGCGAAAGGAATCGATGGACATCCGCGGACGCGACATGGTGACCGGGCTGCCCCAGACGGTGACGATCCGCTCGGAGGAAGTGCGGGAAGCGCTCTGGGATTCGGTCATGTCGATCGTCCAGGCCGCCAAGGCGGTGCTGGAACGGACACCGCCGGAGTTGTCGGCGGATATCATCGATCGCGGCGTCATTCTGACGGGGGGCGGCGCGCTGCTTGACGGATTGGACGCGCTGCTGGCCGACGAGCTGAAAGTGCCGGTGCTGATTGCGGAAGATCCGATGCACTGCGTCGTGAAAGGCACGGGCATCATGCTGGAGAACCTGGACAAGGTCAGCTCGAAGAAGCTCTGAGACATCCGATTCACAATTCGGGACCGGAATGCCGATAAAATAGCCGTAAGTGTTTTTGCGGCATGGCCGGAAGCCGGCCTGGACGAGTGAAGGGAGGAAGATCATGCTTCGCGGTTTGTATACGGCCGCGGCAGGGATGGTAACCCAGCAGCGGCGGCATGATACGGTTACGAACAATATTTCGAATCTGAATACGCCGGGGTACAAGCAGGTCACATCGGTAGGCCGATCGTTCCCGGAAATGCTGCTGTATCTGACCGGCATCGAAGGGGACAAGCCTGCAAGAATCGGCGCTGTGAACACCGGCGTGTTCGCGGAAGAGAGCTTGTCGGTCCATATCCAGGGCGACGCGTACGCGACCGGCAGAATGTCGGATTTCGCCATTCAGGCTAATCTGCAGGTCCCGGGACTTCGGTTCGACCGTTCCGGGAAGGCGATTGACGCTGACGGCAACGTCGTGTTCCAGCCGCAGGCGTTCTTCACGGTGCAGGATCGGGACGGCGGCATCCGCTATACGCGGAACGGATCGTTCCTGGTGAATGACGAAGGATTCCTTGTCACGAACGACGGTTCATTCGTCCTCGGAACGGACAACAATCCGATTCAGTTCCCGCCGGGTTTGAGCCTCGACCGGCTGTCGCTGACCGGCGACCTGCGGTTCGTTGACGCGGACGGCGCGGATGCCGGCGTCCAGTTGCTGATCACGGTCATCGAGAATCCGAACCGCCTCGTTCAGGAAGGGAACGGCAAGTTCCGGCTGAACGACGAGGATGCGGATCTGGCGCGGGCGGCTGAAGCCGGTGACCTCATCGAGGTGCGGCAAGGCTATCTGGAGCGTTCCAATGTGGACGCGGCGCAGGCGATGGTCGACCTGATGAGCGCGCTTCGCGCGTACGAATCGAACCAGAAGGTCATCCAGTTCTATGACCAAAGCCTGGGCAAGGCGGTCAACGAGGTCGGCAAGGTCTAGCTTTCGCGTCGAATTTCGGTTATGATGCAGGATGAAAGCGGGAAAGGGGCGGTTCGATGAACAGCTCGATGATTAACGCGATGACGTCGATGAACGCGATGCAGCGCAAGCTCGATCTGATCGCCGACAACATCGCGAACCTGAATACCGCGGGCTACAAGCGCAAGAGCGCCTCATTCGAGGATCTGCTTACGACCGCGAAGCAGCAGGATGAACGGTTCGCGCAAGCGGGCCGGCTGACGCCGCTCGGCTTCACGATCGGCTGGGGCGCGCGGATGACGCAAGTGCAGCAGGATTTGTCGCAAGGGTCGATTCAAATCACCGACAATCCGTATGATCTCGCGATTCACGGCAATGCGTTGTTCGAAGTGATTACGGACGATGCGGGAACGCGGGCTTATACGCGCAGCGGCGCCTTCCGGGCGACGCTGAACGCAGCGGGCGACATTGTCGTGACAACCGCGGACGGCTATCCGGTCGTCGTCCGGGATGAGGGCGGCGCGGAAGGTCCGCTTCTCCTGCCTGCCGGATACGAGCTGCAAGTTGACGCGCAGGGCAGGGTAAGCGCCGTCTCCGTTGACGGAAGCGATCGTCTGGCGCTCGGGCAGCTGAAACTGGTCGAACCGGTGAGACCGGATGCGCTGCTGGCTGCGGCGGACAATCTGTACACGATAGCAGACGGCGTTGATGCCGCGGATGTGTTCCGCGACGTGCTGCCGGGCGAAGAGGACGATGTCCGGATTACGCAGGGCGCCCTCGAGCAATCCAATGTCCAACTGGAGACGGAAATGTCGGAGCTGCTGATGGTGCAGCGAGCCTATCAACTCAGCGCACGCGCGCTGTCATCCGCCGACACGATGATGAGTCTGGCCAACGGACTGCGCGCTTGAGCGAAACGGGATGAGACATGATTAACGGACAAGACCGGCCGAAGGCGCCGGCAAGGGAGACGGAACCGGTTCGCACCGAAACGGCGGCCCGTCCGGTGCGGCCGGCCGGCGAGTCGGGGACGGGCGCGAAGCGGCCGTCCGAAGGCGGTTCGGGCAAACCCGGCAAGCCAAGGCGCCATCCGGCTGTAAGAGCGCTGCTGCGGACGCTGCGCGCGGCCATCGTGCCGCTGCTCCTCATCGCGGCGCTGATTGCAGGTTTGTATATCGGTTATACGAAACTCGGCGGCGGATCGCCGGATGACGTCTGGAATTGGGAGACGTGGAAGCACATGTACGATCTGATTTTCGCCGAGTCCTGAAATGAAATCGGAAACGCGGTTCAGCCGTGAAAACGGGCGCCCCGCTCCGTCATTGCGACGGGCGGGGCGCCCTTCTTGTGCCTGAAATCCGGATTTATTTCACCTTGACCCGGATGGATACGGTCTTGCCGCCGTACGATGCCTTGATCGTCGCCGTGCCCTGTGCCAGCGCTTTGATCTGTCCGCCCGACACGACGGCAACGCGTTCGTTCGAGGATGTCCATGCGGCCAGCGACGTGACGTCAGCCTCTTCCGTCTTGTCAAATACGGCAGTCAGCCGTACCTGTTCGGCTGCGCCGGGCGCCAGCTCCAGCGACTTCACCGACGCGGTCAGCTTGGTCAGCTTCGGCACGACCGATACCTGCACGATGAGCGGAATGCCCTGGTATTCGGTAACCACGGACGCTTGTCCGGCGGCGGCGGCCTTCACTTTGCTTCCGCTTACGGAGACGACGGACGGATTGCTCGACGTCCAGACGACTTTGTTGCTCAGCGTGACCGATTTGCCGTTCTTGTAGTAACCCGTTACTTTGATCGACTTCGACTTGCCCGGGTTCAGCTCGATCGATGCCGGGCTTGCTTCAAGCCGGACGATCTCCTGCTCGACGGTGACGCGGAACGTGAGCTTCTTGCCGAGGTAGGTCGCGGTCAGCGTGTAGCGGCCTGTCAGCAATCCTTTGAGCTCATTGCCGGCCACCAGAATGTTCGGCGACGACGTGGTCCATTCCAGCTTCGATTCCATGTCCTCGACCGTGTTGCCGTTCTTCAGGATAAGCCTTACGTCCGGCAGCGGAATCGACTTGCCGGCGACCACCGTCAATTCTTCGGTGTCGGACAGCAGCGCCAGCGGCTCTTCTTGCACGGTGATCTTCACCTGCGCCGTGCGCGTGCCGACGCGCGCCGTCAGCACCGTCTCGCCGAGGCCGCGGGCGAACCACTTGCCGTCTTCGACGGTGACGACATCGGTGTTCGCCGAGGTCCATTCGGCCAGGCCGGACACATCGATCGACGCGCCGGCAAGCGACTCGCCGGTGACCTTGGGCAGCGTGCCTTCGCCGTCTTCGAATGCGTCGATCGATTCCTTGTCGATCGCAATCGACCGGATGTACGGATAGACGGTCACATCAATGCCGACCGTGCGGCCTTTGTACGATGCCGTGATCCGGGCTTTGCCTTCTTCCTTGGCCGTCACGACGCCGTCCGCAACGGTCACTGCATAAACATTGGATGATTTCCATTCGGCGAGCGCCGTGACGTCGTCTTCCGGTTCATCCGGATGGTTCGCCGCGAAGGCTTGCAGCGGCACCGGATCGCTCCCCAGAAGCAGGTGCAGCGGCTTGTCTTCCGACAGCCGGAGCGCGGCGTAGGCGGGCCGCACGACGACCGTCACCTGCTCATGCACGCCGAGGTATTCGGCGCGAACCGTCGTCGTGCCGACGCCGGCCGGCTTCACGAGGCCGTTCTTCACGGTGGCCACCGACGGGTCGGCGGACACCCAGCTTGCCTTCGCCGTCACGTCTTCGCTGCCGCCGTTCTTCAATGCGGCCGTTGCCGTGAGCTGCACGCCCGCATCGCCGTAGCGGAACTCGATCAGCTCTTCCGGAGCCAGCGCCAGCGATTCGTAGGGCGAGGTCACATTCAGTTTGACGCTGTCGGTGCGGCCTTTGTACCGGGCCGAAATCGTCACCGAACCCGGAGCGGACAGTTCGACTTTGCCGCCTTCCACCCGGGCGATGGCTTCATTCGAGGTGCTCCATTCCGCGTCATCGGTCACGTCCGAAGAGGAGCCGTTCTTGTACGCGAGGAGCTTCAGCTCGAGATCGTCGCCGAGCTCGAGTTCGAGCGTCGAGTTGATCGGGCCGCCGCCGGACGATGCGATTTCGACCTTGTCATATTCGTGGGTGACGGTGACGCGCATCGTTTTCGATGCGGAAGCATACTTCACCGTGATGTCGGCGTAGCCGGAAGCTTTCGCCGTCAGCAGCCCCTTGTCCACCTGGACGACGCTGCTGTTGGACGTGCTCCATACGGCTTCGAACGTCACATCCTTATAGCTGCCGCCGGACAATTCCGCGACAGCGGATACCTGCTGCTTCTCATCGACGTACATCGACAGGGTGTTGTCGATGCCGGCGAACTCGATCGCTTTCACCGTTTCGTCTGCTGCAGCCGCCCATGCGGCGGGCAGCGCCAGCAGGATCAGCGCGGTGATTGCGGCGATCAGGCGAATGCCGATTGTGCCATGTCTTTGTTTCGTTTGCATCAATGTCATCCTCCTTGCGCTCTTGCGGCCGTCAGGCAGTCTACTCTTATATTAACGGCCGGAAGACGCGCATTCTGAAGGATAAATCGGAAAAATGTTCCTGCGTGTCGGAAAGTTTGCTGCGGGGTGCGGCGGTTTTATTTTTGACGGTCAAGCGGTATAATGGTTGGGGAACTTGGAAGGCGGCTCCAAACGCGGAGACAGACAGAGGGGGAGGGGAGACGTTGAATCTGCCGAATATGCTCACGGCTTTGCGGTTTTTGCTGATTCCCGTCTATTTGATCGTATTCGCGAACGGGCATATGATCTCGGCGTTCATCGTTTTCACCGCTGCGGGGCTGACCGATGTTCTGGACGGATACATTGCCCGGTCCAGAGGCCTGGAGACGACGGCGGGCGCGCTGCTTGATCCGCTTGCCGACAAGCTGATGCTGATCGCCGTCATCGTGTCGCTGCTTATGGCGGGCATTATTCCGTGGGCGGCGGCGGTGCTGCTGTTCATCCGTGACATCGGGATGATCGCGGGGTCGGCGTTTTTCCATTTCCGGGGCAAAAAAACGGTCAAGGCAAACTGGATGGGCAAGCTGACGACGGTGCTGTTCTATGTGGCGCTGATGTTCATTTTCCTGGAACTGCCGTATGGCGTTACGCTGCTCTGGTGCGTCATCGCGTTCTCGTTCGTCACATCGGTCATGTATATCGTGAAGTTCAGGGCGCTCAACAGCCGTCAGACGGGCTGACGGACCGGCGGCCAGGCCGAAAAGGAGCTTGCCCCGCGGGATGCTTCGATCCCTGCTGGACAAGCTCCCTTATCTGAACCTCCGCGATCTGCAGGTTCGCGAAGGGTATTATTATTCTTGATGGTTCCGCGAAATTTTATGCAGCCGATCCTGAGGGAGGATGATGATGTCGTGATGGATGTCAGACAGATTCAGGCGATCATACCGCATCGCCCGCCGTTTCTGCTGATCGACCGGATTCTGGAAGTGGAACCGGGCGTGCGGGCCGTCGGGCTGAAAAACGTAACGATGAACGAACCTTTTTTTGCGGGGCATTTTCCGGACTTTCCGGTCATGCCCGGCGTGCTGATCGTCGAGGCGCTCGCGCAGGTCGGCGCCGTCGCCATCCTGATGGTCGAAGCGAATCGCGGAAAGATTGCGATGTTCGCCGGAATCGACAATCTCCGCTTCCGCGGGCAGGTGACTCCGGGCGATACGCTGACGCTGTCGGTCGAGATCATCCGCCTCAAGGGGCCGATCGGCAAGGGCAAGGCGGTCGCGTCGGTGGATGGCAAGACGGTCGTCGAGGGCGAGATCATGTTCGCCCTGACGGACGGGGACGGCAACGCCGGCGCCTGAGGCGCGCCGGCCGGACGATTGAGGAATCATGATGTCGAGCAAGGAGTGGGGACGATGATGGAGCTGGGTGAAGCTCTTGAGCGATATCGGGCGTGGCTCGCGGATCCGTCGATCGATGAAGAGACGAGGCGCGAGCTGCGGGCGCTTGAAGGACAGGAGCAGGAGATTGCGGACCGGTTCTACCGGGATCTCGAGTTCGGGACGGGCGGCCTGCGCGGCGTGATGGGCGCCGGCTCGAACCGGATGAACGCCTGGACGGTCGGCAAGGCGACGCAGGGGCTGGCGAACTGGCTGCTCGGCCGCAAGGCGCAGCCCGCCGTGGTGATCGCGCACGATTCGCGCCGCAATTCGGATGCGTTCGCCCTGACGGCCGCGGAAGTGCTGGCGGCCAACGGCATCAAGACGTATCTGTGGCCGGGGCTCCGCCCGACGCCGCAGCTGTCGTTCACGGTGCGCCATCTCGGCGCGGATGCCGGCATCGTGATGACGGCGAGCCACAATCCGCCGGAATATAACGGATACAAAGTTTACGGACCCGACGGGTGCCAGATTGTCCCGGATCTCGCGGAGGAAGTGATCGGCCATATCCGGAAGGTGAAGAGCTTCGCGGAAGTGAAGCGGATGGCCCGCGGGGAGGCCGAGAAAGCCGGGCTGATCGTCTGGCTGGGCGAGCGCGAAGACCGGGCGTACCACGAGACGGTCGCGGCCCAGAGCCTGCGGCCCGGGCTGCTGAAAGCCGGCGCGGGAAATGAGCTTTCCATTATTTATACGCCGCTGCACGGCGCGGGCAACGTGCCGGTGCGGGAAGTGCTGAAGCTGGCCGGCTTCGGCAACGTGCGGGTCGTCGCCGAACAGGAGAAGCCGGACGGCGGATTCCCGACGGTGAAGTCGCCGAACCCGGAAGAGCGGGAAGCGTTCGCGATGGCGATCGAGCAGGCGAAGCGGGAAGGCGCCGACCTCATCATCGGCACCGACCCGGACTGCGACCGGATGGGCGCCGTCGTGAAGAACGAGCGCGGCGAGTATGTCGTGCTGACCGGCAACCAGTCCGGCGCCATTCTGGTGCACTATCTGCTCACGGCGCTGCGCGAAGCGGGCCGGCTGCCCGACAACGGCGCTGTCGTGAAGACGATCGTCACGAGCGAGATGGGGGCCGACATCGCCCGCAGCTTCGGCGTCCGCGTCGACAACACGCTCACCGGGTTCAAGTACATCGGGGAGCGGATGACGCGCTACGAGCAGACGGGCGAAGCGACGTTCCTGTTCGGCTATGAGGAAAGCTACGGCTATCTCGCGGGGCACTATGCGCGGGACAAGGACGCGGTCGTCGCCTCGCTGCTGATCGCCGAGGCGGCCGCCTGGTACAAGCGGCAGGGCAAGACGCTGTACGATGTGCTGCTCGAACTGTATGAGACCTACGGGTATTATTTCGAAAGTCTGGAATCGCGCACGTTGAAAGGGCTGGACGGCGTCCGGAAGATTCAGGGCATCATGGAGGACTGGCGGACGGCGCCGCCCGCGGAAGTCGCCGGAGTCAAGGTGGAGCGGGTGCTCGACTATCTTCCGGGACTGGACGGTCTGCCGCCGGAGAACGTGCTGAAGTTCATGCTGGCGGACGGTTCCTGGTTCTGCCTGCGTCCGTCGGGTACGGAGCCGAAGATCAAAGTCTATTTCGCCGTGCGCAGAAGCAAGCGGGAAGAAGCAGAGGCGGCGCTCGCCCGCCTGACCGCCGAAGTGATGGCGCGGGTGGACAATCGAAGTTAAGGAGTGGACACTTTGCCACAAGCCTATCGATTCTGGAACCGGGCGGCGCGCCGGCTGCTCCTGGTGCTGACGGCGCTGGGCGTGCTTGCGGCGCTGCCGCTCGGTTTCGTTCGTCATCAGATGGAGCAGAAGTCGAAAACGGTCGAGTTCGTCTTCGATTACCGCGATCTGCTGCTGGTCGCTTCCTATCAGGCGCATCCGCAGCAGTTCATGGAAGAAAAGCTGGCGCAGCTCAAGGAGGCCGGCGTGACGACGCTGGCCGTGTTCGAAGGGTCGCTGGACGATTTCGCCCGGGCGGGACGGATCACCGTCTACAACTCCATGCAGGCCGCTTTGCTGCAGGGAGAGCCCGCTCCGGCGGATGAGAACTACACGTATGTGCTGTTTGCGGACGAGAAGGCGGCCGAGGCGCTCGAACCGCTGTTCCGGCGGGCGTTCGAGGCTAGCGGAAACGCGGTCCGGACCTGGTCTTTCGGCGGCAAGCCCGGCCTTGTGCTGGAGACGTCGGTCGAGGATGCGCAGCTTCGGCCGATGGAGCCGGACCCGCTGACGCTGGAAGAGCTCGCGGCTGCCGGTTTCCGCCTGCTGCCGCGTCTTACGGACCGGATTCGTCCTTACGATCCGGACCTGATGGACGAAATGCTCGGCCGGTTCGCCGAGCTCGGCGTGGAGCGTCTGCTGTTCGAGGGCACCGAGGCGACGGGTTTCGGCGATCAGGCGCAGATGCAGAGCCTGGATCATTTCGCGTCGCTGCTGAACAAGTACGGTTTCGGGCTTGCGGCGATCGAGAACATGCGCACGCCGCAGGCAGGCTTCGCGACGCTGGCTTTCAAGACGGATTACGATGTCGTGCGGCTGTACTCGCTGTCCGAGAACGATGCATTCACGATGAGCCCCGCCGCCATCGCCGACCGCTTCCTGCTGGCGGCGAAGGACCGGAATATCCGGATGTTCTATCTGAATACCGCGCCGATGCGCAGCGCGTCGAAACCGACGATTACCGATTCGCTGGACAACCTGGTCGCGGCGCTGGACGGCCGGGACGGCGAGGAAGGGGCCGTCGCGAAGCTGGAACGGTTCGGCTTCAAGGCGGGCTTCGCCGAGCCGTTCGATTACCGGTATGAAGGGTGGCAGAAGGTTCTGCGCGCGGTCGTCGCGCTGGGAGCGATCGCGATCATCGCGCTGCTCCTCGATGCGTTCCTGCGCGGCTTCGGGCCGATCGCATTCGTCATCGGTCTTGGCGGCAGCGCCGGCCTGTTCGTGCTCAGCCCGTCGCTGCTGGAGCAGGCGCTGGCGCTCGGCGCGGCGGTGGCGGCGCCGACGCTGGCCGTCATCTGGTCGCTCGGACGCGTGCGTGCGCATACCGAAGGCGACCGGCGGCCGGTCGGCGGGTTCGGCGATGCCGACCCGGCTGGCGCGGACGATGAGCGGCTGTTCGGCGGCCGGTGGCTGTTCGACGGCCACCCGGCGGGCAGGCGGCTTGTTTCGGCTGTTTTCCTGTTCGCGGTGACGTCGCTGCTGTCGCTCTGCGGCACGGCGTTCGTCTTCGGCCTGCTGACGAATGTGACATACAGTCTGGTGCTGCAGCAGTTCCGCGGCGTAAGCGTGCTGCACATGGCGCCTATCGCGCTTGTCGCGCTCTATGTGTTCCTGTACACCGGGCGGTCCGTATCCGGACAGCTGCGCAAGCTGCTGCGGCTTAAGGTGACGGTGCTCGGCGTCGTGGTCGCGGCCGTGCTGGCGGGCGTCGGCTACTATTATATGACGCGCACGGGGAACTCCGGACAGGTGACGTCCATCGAGATCGCGTTCCGGAATTTCCTCGAGTCGACGTTCGGCGTCCGGCCGCGCACGAAGGAGTTTCTGCTGGCGCATCCGCTGTTCGTCCTCGGTCTGTTCTTGTCGTTCCGCTATCGGGCGGCATGGGTATTGATGATCGCCGGAGTGCTCGGGCAGCTGTCGATGGTGGACACGTTCGCGCATATCCATTCGCCGATCCTGCTGTCGCTGATCCGCTGTCTGCTCGGTCTGGGACTCGGCCTCATCATCGGGCTCATCCTGATCGCCCTGTGGCAGCTCGGGGAAGGAGCGTGGCGGCGATGGGCGCTCTCCGCGAAGGGCAAGCGGCGTTCCGCGTAGCGATCTCGGGCTATTACGGGTTTCGCAACAGCGGGGATGAAGCGGTGCTTCGTTCGATCGTGACGGCGATCCGGGAGGAAGCCTGGGCGGCCGGTGTGGAGATTGAGCCGGTTGTCCTGTCCGGCGATCCGGCCTGGACGGAGTCGGCGCACGGCGTCGAGGCCGCGCACCGGATGCGGCCCGCCGAGGTGCTGCGGACGCTGCGCGGCTGCGACGCGCTGATCAGCGGCGGCGGCAGCCTGCTGCAGGACGCGACGAGCGCGAAGACGATCCCCTATTACACGGGGATCGTCGGGCTGGCCCGGCTCCTGGGCAAGCCGGTGTTCGTCTACGCCCAGGGGATCGGGCCGGTCAAGCGGGCGTGGCTGCGCCCGCTTGTGCGCGCGGCGATGAACGCATCCCGCATCGTGACGGTGCGGGATGAGGAGAGCGCCGCGCTGCTCGCGCGCCTCGGCGTGGCGCGCGGGCGGATCGAGGTGGTGCCCGATCCGGTGATGGGGATGCCGCTGCCGGCGGAAGCGGAGGCGATCGCCGGGGATGGCATGGGCGGCCAAGGCCCGGGCGATGACGGCGCCGCGCCGGTGGTCGGCGTGTCGGTGCGCCGCTGGCGGCCCGACGGCGCCGACCTTGCGCGGGTCGCGGAGGCGCTGGCCGCCCTTGTCCGCCGGCGCGCCGTGCGGCTGCGCTTCCTGCCGCTGCACACGCCGGATGACGCGGAGGCGTCGCGTGCCGTGATGGATCGGCTGGCCGCGCTGGGCGCGGGGGACGCCGCCGAGCTCGCCGAGCCCGGCGACGATCCGCAGCGGATGCTGCTCGAGGTCGGGCGCTGCAGCCTGATCTTCGGCATGCGGCTGCACGCGCTCATCTACGCCGCGAACCGCGGCGTGCCGATGCTCGGTCTGTCCTACGATCCGAAGATCGATCATTTTCTCGCCCGGCTCGGTCTTGCGCCGATCGGGACGACGGAAGCGCTCGATGCGGAGGCGTTCGCTTCCGCGGCTGACGGCCTGCTGACGCCGGAAGGCGCGGAGGCCTGGCGGGAGCGGCACGGTTCCGCGATCGAAGCGCTGCGCCGGGAAGCGCGCCGGCCGGCGCAGCTTGTCGTGGAGACGCTGCGCGGCATGGCATAAGGGGTGACGACATGAGCCAGAAGCCCGATTATCCGGCGGTGCCGATTTTCGGCCTGCCGTTCTCGAAGATGAATATGGCGGAGACGGTGGCATATCTCGCGCGGGCGGTCGAAGCGCGGCGTCCGACGCAGGTGATCACCGGGAACCCGATCATGGTGATGGCGGCGCTTGAGCGGCCCGATTATTACCGCGTCATGGAGCAGGCGGAACTGATCGTGCCGGACGGCGCCGGCATCGTCTGGGCGTCCCGCTTCGCCGGCAATCCGGTGCCGGAGCGCGTCGCCGGGTTCGACCTGCTGCACGAACTGATGCGGGAGGGCGAGCGGCGGCGCTGGTCGGCGTATCTGCTCGGCGCGCGCCAGGAAGTCGTCGAGGAAGTCGCGCGGCGTCTGCAGGAGCGCTACCCGCTGGTCCGGATCGCCGGCTGGCGGAACGGCTATTTCGGACCGGAGGATGACGCCGGCGTTGTCGCCGCGATCCGGGAAGCCGCGCCGGATCTCCTGTTCGTCGCGCGCGACGCGCTGACGACGCAGGAACCGTGGATCGCGCGCTACAAGCATGAGCTCGGCGTGCCCGTCATGATGGGGGTCGGCGGCAGTTTCGACGTGATCGCGGGACGGACGAAGCGGGCGCCGGTGTTTTTTCAGAAGCTCGGGCTGGAATGGCTGTACCGGCTGCTTCGCCAGCCTTCGCGCGCGGGCCGGATGGCCGCGCTGCCGCGTTTTGTGCTGAAAGTGCTGCGCGCGGGCCGGAAACTCGGGGAACGGCCGGACTCGGTGCGCGAAACGGAGATTAAGAAAAATTAAGCTGCATGCTCAAATCGGCCTCTCTTTCGCTTGATAAGGACGGCACAGCCGTTTTGCCTGTGAAAATCGGGTGAAAACGAGGATGGATTTTCATTCCCAAGAGGCGTATAATGCATTCGTTATGGTTTTGCCGCAACCGTGCGCGCGGGCAAGCGGCAAATCCGGTTGCAACGCAGCAATGCTTGTACGGGAGAGTGTGATGATGCCCACGGGCGTTTACCTCGTTATCGGATTTATCATCGCTGCAACGATGTCGCTGCTTCTGACGCCGGCGGTCAAGGCGCTTGCGTTCAAGATCGGCGCCGTCGACAAGCCGAATGCACGCAAGGTACATACGCGCATTATGCCGCGGCTTGGAGGACTGGCGATCTACGCCGCGTTCGCGATAGGGCTTTTCGCCCTTCTGCCGTTCCTGCCGGATGCGATGCTGAGCGGATATGACAAGCGATTCATCGCGGCGCTCCTCTCGGGCGGCACGATCATCGTGCTGATCGGCGCGCTCGACGACCGGTTCGAACTGTCGGCAAAGGTGAAGCTGCTGGGGCAGATCGCGGCCGCCTGCGTCGTCGTGTTCGGTTTCGGCATCCGCATCAGTCTGCTCAACATCCCGTTCGGCGAGACGATTGAGCCGGTGGCGGAATGGCTGGCGATTCCGCTGACGATTCTGTGGATCGTCGGGTGCACGAACGCGATCAATCTGATCGACGGACTGGACGGCCTTGCGGCCGGTGTTTCCGGCATCGCGATCGCGACGATTCTCGTCATGGCCGTCATCATGGGCTCCGAGCCGGTCATGCTGCTCAGCGCGCCGCTGCTCGGCGGCATCATCGGATTCTTGAGGTACAATTTCCATCCTGCAAAGATTTTCATGGGCGACTCGGGCTCGCTGTTCCTCGGCTTCAGCCTGGCGACGCTGTCGATGCTCGGGTTCAAGCAGGTGACGATCGTTTCGTTCGTGACGCCGCTGCTCATCATCGGCGTGCCGCTGTCGGACACATTCTTCGCCATCGTCCGGCGGGTGGTGAACAAGCGGCCGATCTTCGCGCCGGACAAAGGCCACCTGCACCATTGTCTGCGCGAGCTCGGCTTCAGCCACCGCGGCACGGTGCTGATCATTTACGGAATCGCCGCATTCTTCGGCGCGACCGCGATTTTCATGTCGACCGTCGTGCCGCTGTCGTCGGCGAACTGGGTGACGTTCGTCGTCATCGCGGTGCTCGTGTTCATTCTGCAGATCGGCGCGGAACTGATCGGGATCGTGGACAAATCGCGCCGTCCGGTGCTCAACCTGCTGGCCCGTCTGCGGATGAAGGCGGGAATTTCGACGCGGTCGAAGTGATGCCGAACGCGGGATGTACCCGCTCGTGAAGACGGATCCCGTCATTTTTCTTTCACCTGGTCGGTTTTGCGGCCGGGTTTTTTTTGTGCGCTTTCGCGGTTGTTCGACTAAATATTCGCGTCCTGCGCGCCGATAACTTGGTTACGGGAAGTCGAACAGGAGGAGGGCAGTTGACGAATCGGGAACGACTGTCACCCGCGCATGAAGAAGGCTGAACGGCGGGTGCGGGAATCTTTTTTCGGACAAATGATGTTGCGCAAGGAGGAGGAGCTTTCGTGAAACGGTTTACCGCTGTGCTGCTGGCCATCTGCCTGGCGCTGGTGTCGGTTCCGACGGCGATCGCGCCTGTATCGGCGGCAGACGGGGATTATTTCATATTTCCGGGGGAACAATCGGATTTTGAAAATGCCAGAGTTGTCTTGACAAACACAATTGACCTGACGGGGACGATCAACCAGGTCATCGGGTCCACCATTTCGTACACGGTCGAGAGAGTCGTCAAGTCGAAAGGGGTGGAGCAGGTCGTCCAGTCGAATCCGAATCAGACGGCCAACATTATCCTGAACGGCAACTCGATTCGGATCCTCAGCATTCAGCTGTTCCCGGGCGTGAACAAAATTACGTTCAAAGGCCTGAACGGGTTCACGGAAGTATCAAGCAGCATCTACATCGAGTACCGGAACAGTCCGTCGCTCTATGATCTGAAGGCGATTATCGACGGACAGCAATTTGACATTCTGGAAGACCGGACGACGGTCATTCATTCGGCATTGTCGCGGTATAAGCCGAACTATGACATCATCATCACCGGCAAGGCGCCGAATGCCGACCGCGTGACGGTCATTGTGAACGGCCGCAGTTATACCTATACGGTTTCTTCCATTAACGGATGGACGTTCGCGGCATCGCCGGTCAACGTCAAGAAAGGGAAAAACACGGTGACGATCCGAGTGTTCAACGGGACGCAGTCCGTGGAAACCACGCGTGAAATCGTGTTTTACAACGGCGAAGTGACCTATTACGATCTCCAGTTGACGACCGATCCGAACAATGACGTCGGTGTGTCGCTCGAGTCGGCGCCGAACTATTCCGTCAAATCGGGGGAACCGGTCAACGTCACGGGCAAAGTCATATTGCCGGTCAAGGTGACGCAGCAGGATGTCAACGGTACGATCGTCACGAATTATTCGCCGGACGACCGCGATTTCGGTTCGCCGAACTCCAAATACCAGTACCGACTGGATACTCTGGGGTGGGGTAATCTGACGCTGACATCGCCTGATCCCGATCCCCCGGCGTTCACGCCGGCCACCCAATTCGTGACGGTCCAGTTCGAACAGAAGATCGGCGAGGTAGGCAACGATCTTTCTTTCGATACGCTTCACACGCTGGAGTTCCGCGGCGAGAATGCGATGAAGAATGCGCCGGCGAATATCGACACCACCGGCAGGTTCGCGTTCTACCTCCGCGAGTCGAACAAACCGTATATTCATGAAGTGAATTATCTTCCGGGGTATTCGGATGCGACTGATACGACGCAGCTACCCGGCATGAGCGGTTCGCCGCTGAATGGCGCCACGATACCGGCGCTGCCGCTCGGCGTGGAACTGCTGATCGGCAATCCGCCTTCGGGATCGGAAGAAGCGGGTGTGGATTTGATCGAAGTCAGAAATTCGCAAGGAACTCTGAGTACGGATTTCGATTACGAACGGATTAAGATGTCGCCGCCGGTGTATGTGACCCGCACGGTCGACGGTGTCGAACGCCAGTTCCAGCGCGTCTTCCTGAGGATCGACAAGCTGCCGGCTTCCGGAACGATGACGCTCAAGTTCCAGGTTGCGTCCGGATCGACGGCCGAAGCCCGGATCCAGCTGTTGTACGGTCCGTACGTGAAGTATGATCTGCTGTACGACGGCATGGAGGTTCCGTATAACACGACGGATTCCAACGGGAAGGACTATCTTCTGAACCAGGTGTTCAGTTACTTCCGGGGCGAGCTGAAGAACGTCAGCAATACCGGCGATATTCGATACTCCAATGATCCGGGACCGCCGGCCAAGTTGCAAACGGTATTCATGTACATTAACAACATTGAAGTGAAGCTGACGCAAGAAAATGCCACCGGGCCGGTAACGCGGTTCATGCTGGATACAAGCGATAGTACTAACCTGAACAAGGCATTCGATGCGATTTTCAAAGGCGGCGAGAATGTCGTCAAATTCGTCTTCCTGACGCCGAACAACAGCTATGTCAACGAGACGAAATTCGTCATCATCCCGACGAATCTGCCCGAGATTCCGGCGAAGAACACGGACGGCGTCTTCCCGTACAGCGTGAATCGCACGGAGCCGATGAAGAACGACCCGAACTTCGAACTTCGCGGCACCGTATATACGACGCGCGAAGCGCGGATGAACATCTTCGGTACGTTCGATTTCATTGATCTGGGCAACACCGCGAGTCTGGTCGAATTGGAGCTCAGCCTGCTCGGAAGCAACGCGCAGAACTATATCCTGCATATCCAGACCGGGGATGAAGTGTACGAGTGGAATCTCGGTCAGAAGTTCCAGAGCAAGGACGGAAAAGACGTGTTCAACAGGAACTCCTCCGAAAGCCCGATCAGCGTGGCGTACGATTACGACAAGGAATCTTTCGAATTCATCCTGGCGAACCAGGTCGTACCGCCGGACGGAAGCCCGAAGGTTTACACGATCACGGTGTTCAACAGCGGCAAGAACGGCCCGCGGGCAACGTACCGTCTGGAGATCGACCCGACGACGATACCGTACACGATTCTCGCTCCGGTATCCGAGAAACGGACGATCAATCAAAGCTTCGTCGAAGTGCTGATCTACTCCGAAGGCGCGCAATCGGTGGTGATTGACGGCAAACCGGCGAAGAAGGTTCGTTACATCGACTATTCGAAGTCGCCGGAAGAAGAACTGGACGCTTTCTATGGGCTCGTCACGGGGCTGAAAGCGAACAAGCCGACGAACATCAAGTTTGTCATTACGAGCGGCTCGGAGAAGATTCAAGACACCCTCACCGTGACCTATACGCCGGAGAACATTCCCGGTGCGCAGGTCATGGAGACGATGAAGAACAAGCATACGCCGTTCGGCAATGCGCTGACGTTGTCGTTCGAGCGGGGCACCAACCTGATTCGGCGGGATTATAACGTGCCGCAAGAATACAAGACCCAGGTATACAACGGCAACAACATCCTGTTTGCGATCGCCAACCCGACGGACGGTGTCGTGGACCGGCACGAGTTCGAGAGCGTGCCGGCCGGATATGACCTGAACGTGGAATTGGGCTCGGTATATTTCTCCGCGAGCTTCCCGAAACGATTCGTGAAGGTCAGCCCGGTGTTCTGGATCGACGCGGGTCAGGCCGACGATATCGCGACTTCGCATTACGATCCGATTACGTCCGGCTACGATCCGCTGCCGTTCTCGAAAATCAAGGATGAAAGCCGCGAGTACTATTTCCAACGCAATCCCGAAAGGGAGCTGATCCCGTCGAAACGGGGCACGTTGACGCTCGGGTACGACCCGTCGGCGCGCCAGAGCGCGGGCGTGACGATCACCGTATTCCGGTTCGACCCGTTCACCCGGCAATGGGAGAACATCGGCGGCACGGTGGACGAGAAGAAGAACACGATTACGGTGCCGTTCGACCGGTTCGGCTACTACGTCGTCGGCAAGCTGTCCGCCGGCTACAACGATATTATCGACCATCCGTACGCGCGCAATGCGGTTGAAGCCGTGTTCGCCAAAGGCGTCATGAACGCGATCGATCCGAGCGGCGCGTTCGGCACGGATCAATATGTAACGCGCGGCGAGTTCACCCGGATGATCGTCCGCGCGCTCGAGCTGCCGCTCAATTACGACGGCCCGAAACACTTCATGGACATCGGTGATACGGGCGGAGTCGTCAGCCCGGATGCGCTCTGGGATTACCGCTATATCGAAACGGCGGCCAGGGCGGGCATCGTCAAGGGAACCCGTCCGGAGACGTTCGAGCCGACCAATTACATTTCGCGCCAGGACGCTGCCGTCATGCTCGCGAATGCGTTGAACCTGAAGCAGGATACGAATTACGACAACATTCGCAAGCAGCTGCAGAAAGCGTTCAAAGACGAGGCGAGCATCAGCGTCTACGCGAAACCGGCCATCGCGGCAATCCAGAAGAAAGGATTCATTACCGGTGCGCCGGTTGACGCGAACGATTTGTCGAAAGGCTATGTTTTCGAACCGACGGCGCGTCTGCTGCGGTCCGACGCCGCCATCATCATCGCGCGCGTAATGGCCGACCAGAAGAAGCTGCCGAAGATTTTCGCGCCGCAGCAGTAAGCCCGATGATGCACGGAAAACCGGATCATCATGATCCGGTTTTCCGCATGCAAAAATCGCACTTCTTGGAAGATAGTTAATATCGACTGGCGAGACCTCATCAAGCTATACTCATAAGCGTAAGTCAGCCGATTCAACCAGCGGAAATTCAAAAAATAATTTCTTCGTATCTGAGCAAAACATCGCAACTTTTTTGAACCGTCTGCGTCTAAATACATGACTTTCGGGAATCACGGAATTTGCAGAGCATCGCAGGCTGCCGGTTCCGAACTGCCTCTTTACGGTTATTGTCTAAGCATTGTATAATGTTGTAGTGTCGTATATGAAGCTACCAAGATTTTCTTCCAACGGTTACGAGTTTCTGCGACATGATCTTACATTTTCGTATGAGACTTGACGCAGACATCATTTAATACGAATTCGCGCTCAACTCTGGGAAGGGGGTGAATCGGCAGATGAGGAAGAGCCATCCACAACACTCTCAACATCCGAAGCAGTTCAGAGGAGGAGAAAAAAAGGTTATGAAGAAAAGTTTGTCCCTGCTCGTGGCCATTGCTATGGTCTTCTCGATGTTCGCGACCGTAGCAGCCGCAGCAACCGACACTCAATCCAAGTACAACGAGCTCAAGAAAGCGGGTGTCTTCAGAGGTACGGGTGACGGTTCCGCCGCACTCGAGAATGAAATGACCCGCGCCGAGTTCGCTGGCATCATCGCTCGTCTGACTGGCGTAACGTCCAGCGGCACGGCGAAGTTCAATGACGTTCCGGGCTCCCACTGGGCGTCGAAGGACATCGCCGCTGTTGCGGAAGCCGGTTACATGGAAGGCACCGGCAACAACAAATTTGCACCGTCGAAGAATGTGACGCTGCAAGAGCTGATCAAAGTTGCCGTGACGATCGTCGGTCTTGAAATCGACGAAGATGCTACGGTTGAAGGCAAAGCCGGCGCTTGGGCGCAACCGTACATCGCAGCCGCAATCGCAGCCGGCCTCATTCAACCGCTCGGCGACTACACGGCCAACGCAACGCGCGGTGACCTGGTAGACGTTACGTATGAAGTTTACCAAGTTCTCCAAAACATCGCGAAAGTTAAGGGCTATGAAGTCGTCAGCGCAACGAAAGTTGTCGTATCGTTCTCGGACGGCGGCAAAGTTGAAGTTGAGCTCGACAAGCCGCTGAAGCTGGGCAAGAACACGATTACGGTTACGTACAAAGATCGCGAGTATAAAGTTGAAGTTGAATTCGAAGCTGTCGCTGCATCTGCAAAAGCAGTAGGCGCGAAGAAGATCGAAGTCACCTTCAACCAAGCGATCGACGATTCGAAAGCCAAATTTGCTGTGAAGAACGGCATTGCTGAACGCGTCGTTGACAAAGCTGCATTCTCTGACGACAAGAAGAAAGCTGTTCTCGAACTGACGACGAAGCTGCAAGCCGGCGAAACGACGGTTACGATCAGCGGCATTGATAAAGATGACGTCGTTGCGAAATTCACGGCAGAAGACGAAAGAATCACGCAAGTGAAGTTCAAGAGCGACAAGCTTGCTCTCTCCACCAATGCTAACGGCACGCCGAATTACACCGAGGCGAAAGTTGGCTACCAAATTCTGAACCAATATGGTGAAGAAGCATCGAACGTTGGTACTCCGACTTTCCAAGTCGGCAAACCGACGACGAACGTAACGTCTGCCAACGGCGTTCTGACGATTCAAGTGCCCGCTACGTCTCCGTTCTATCTGGGCGAAAAGGTGATCATCACCGGTTATCTGCGCCTCTCGACGTATGGCGTGACGATTTCGGAAACGCTGGAGGTCGGTCAACCGGCAACCGTTGACAGCGTTGAGGTTAAAGGTCTTTATCATCCGGACAACAAAGAACTGAACACCGGTTCGACGTTCTCGGATTATGTCCTGCTCCTCGAAGTCAAGGACCAATACGGCAACAAACTGGATGCATCGAAATTCAATAACGGCGCATTCGTAACGGTATCGAATCCGGGTATTTTCAATGTGAATACTACGGCAACCGACAACAACGGTCCGAACAAAGACCAAGTTGGTATCCAACTGGCTGCTCCGGCCTTCACGCCTGGTTTCGATGGCAAGAACACGATTCGCATCATGACGCTGAGCGGCAAGCAGTACTCGTATGACGTAGAAGTCAAGAAGGCTGCTACGGTTCAAAAGATTACGCTGAGCGCTCCGTCGCAAGTTGTTGCTGCCAACGACGTTACGGTTAAGATTCCGTTTGTTGCAGAAGACCAATTTGGCAACCAAATCAAGAAGTACAGCGACCTGGTTGGCAAAATTGTCCTGTCGCCGACGCCGACTGCGCAGAACCCGGCAGGTCTGCAACTGAAACAAGATTACGTGACGAAGGAAGCTTACATTGAACTGACGCTTCCGACTCCTGATCCGAACCAGCAGATTGCGATTCCGTACCCGATCATGGCTTATGTCAGCGGTACGCCGAATACGTCGCAAATCGTTATTAACATCGAAAAACCGGCTTATCCGGAGTCGATCTCCGGTCTGACCTCCGATGTCGCCGCATCGCTGGCTCAGGGTGCAACGACGACGATCAAACCGGACTACATCAAAGTGAAGGACAACTACGGTCGCGACAAGAAGCTGGCTGACCTGCTGTCTGCTAACACGCACAAAGTTGTTGTTTCGGTAGCTGACAATAATCCGGACGTTGTATCGCTTTCTAAAACGGAACTGGCGAATGCGAATGATTCCATTACGGTTACGGCACTGCAGAAAGGCAATGAACGGATCAAGGTTCAACTTGTAAATAAGGCTGACAACTCTGTTGTTTACTCCTATGAAAGCTTTGTCTTCAGCGTTGTAGACAACAGCGGTATTGCCGAATATGCAATTGATCAAGTACCGAAGCTGAGCAACAAGCTGAACCGTCAAGTTGACCTGAAAGTTGTCGGCAAACGTTCGAACGGCACGACGGTTGCACTGCCGCTCGACGCTTACACCGCAACGGCTTCGAACGGTGTTGTTGTAAGGGGTGGCAAGATTGATGCAAGCGGCTTTAACGGCACCTTTACTGACGGTGAAGGTAAAGCTACGCTGAAAGTGACGATCGTTGCTACCGGTGAAACGCTCGAGCGAGAACTTGTTATTTCTAATGCAGCTCTTGCTGTAACGTCGTTCGAACTGGAAAATGCCAACGGTCTGGAAGCCAAGGATCTTGTCGTCAAAGGTTCCGTCGCAAACCTGACCCAAAACAACGACGTCGTCAGAAACGTCTTCGGCACGCTGAAAGTCAAAGACCAATTTGGCTTCAAGATGTCGGCTGCTGAAGGTGCTGATCTCAGCAACTTCAACGTAACCGTTGCAAATATCGACAACGTTGCTGGTGCGGCCATTACCTACACCAACAACGGTCAGTCGGGCGATACGGTAACCGTAAGCGGCATCGATCAAGGCGACTCCTTCTCGCTGATCTTTGTATCGAAGGTATCCGGTGCAAGCATCACGCTGAGGGTTGTAGCCGAGTAATCTGCCACTATCAAGAAACCTCGATTCTTCGGAATCGGGGTTTCTTTTGTTATTTTGAATTATGAATCTGCTCAGCAACTTTTTGCCTGTCTGTTCGTCTATATAAATAACGATGAAGGCAAAAGGAGAAAAGAATTATGAGAAAAATTGCGAAAACAGCGGGAACAGCGTTGATAGCCGGCAGCATGCTGCTCATCCCGTTGTCCAATGCCGCATGGTCTGCAGCCGCACCTTCAAAGACTGCAACGCCGGCGCAAGCGCAGACGGTGCAGCCGTTTGCCGGCACAAAGTTGAAGACGTTCATGATATCAGCGAACAGCTATGTTCAAATCAAAGATATTTTCTTTCAGTATGACAACAACAGCAAAAAAGTATTCTTTACGCTATTGGTGTACAACGGCGACAAACATGCAATCGACTTTACGTATTATTACCCCGAAGTTTTTGCTGCTTCCGGCGGGAAGTTCACGGTTCAGGAACATCCGGACAACAAAAAATCCGGCATCGTGGAACCCAGTACGACGGAGGAATTTAAATATTACGCCAATATCAACTCAAGCCTGAACTACACGGATCTGGTGTTCAAGGTTCAAAAAATTGATTTCAATGCGCCCAATTATACGCGATTGATCGGGCAGGCTGCCATTACAACAGCCTATCAAAACTCTGTGCCTTCCAAACATTACTACATTATTCGCAAAGGCAACGACAAGTTAAAGACTTATCTGCAGCCGGGCAGCAAACTGGCTGTCAGCGGAGACAATCAGATTCGGCTTCGCTTTGAGATGGAAAACGTCGGTTGGATGACCTATACGGTACCGAATCTGCAATTTTACATTTTGACGAAGGCCGGTCATATGGTGAAGCTGACATCCGACCTTGCCAACCAGCTGCGCATTCAGCCGGGTGAGAAAGTTGTTGTCACGTTGTCCGGAGCAATCAAATCCGGCATTGATCTGAACGGAACGAAGCTGATTGTTCAGGCTGTCTCAGGCGGCGAACAGGCCATCGAAACGCCCATCGCCATGTACAACCTAATATGGGATACCGCTTCGAGTTTTATAACCGGAGAGAATCAGAAAGCGCAGCTGAAAGTGTCGGACAATGCCATGGAAGCCGGCATTGAAACCCTCTATGTGGACAGAACGGAAACCCAGAATGAATGGACGGTTACGCTCAAGTGGACGAACAAGGGCGACTCGGCCGTCACGCTTCCGAAATATAAATATGAACTGATGGACAGCCGCGGCGTCCGCTATCCTGTAGAGGTCCCAGATGCTGAAGTCCAGGTTGTGCCGGGGATCGATAAGGAAATCATCGGTTCTGCCGTCACGCCGCCAACTGTTAACGGACCGTTCACCTTGCTGGTTCGGTATCCGAAGGACGAAGCGAATCCGACGGAGTATGTCGCAGCGGCATTCAAACTGAGTGCTGAACAGGCGACGGGACCGGTAGAAGGCAAGCGATACCGCAACGAATACGGGCTTTACCAGATCAGCGTTTCGCGGGTAGAGCGTCTCCCCTGGGGGGAACAGGATCTCATCAACGCTTATGTCGAGGTCGAGAACCTCGGTTCGACTTCGCAAATCATTCCGCAGATCACCGCAGCGCTGAAACTGAATGGCATCAGTGTGAACGAGCAAGACGTCAAGATCATGAAACTCGAAGACAAGATCATGCTCGGCGCCAAAGAAAAGACGCGCTATGTCGTATCGACCAAGGTTCCATACACCTACACGTTTGATGAACTGACATTGAACCTGACGGAGCAAACCTCCGGTGAAGCGAAAGCGACCATCGGTCTGTTCAGGGCAGATAAAATTTCCCCGGCACCGTCAGTACCGATCAGCAGCAAGCATACGATTAATTCTGTCGGCAGACGCGCTTCGCTTGAGTTTCTGAACACCTATGTTTTCGAAGGCAAAGATGACGATCTGCTCTATGCCGAGTTCCAGTACACGAATGACGAAAGCCGTTCAAAAACACTGCCGGCACTGAAAGCTTATTTCAAGACAAGTGACGGCACGTACATTGAAGCCGAGATTGAAAATGTCAAGACACAGGTGAAAACGAAAGGCAAAGCACATCTGGCGGCAAAAGCCGTCGTGCCGAAAACGTTCGTCAGCGACGGCAACGTGGAACTGGTCATCGGTGAAGCGATCGAGAACGGACAATATGCAAAGCCGGACGGAACGCCGGACGGTTATATCAGCGCTGTATCGTTCAAACTGCCGAAAAATCAAAATGTCGCCAAAGAAGAGCTTGTCGATCTTTCCTTCAGACCGTATAAGCTGAGGATCCATAATGCATTCGCGGTATTGTCCGATGCTTCGAATGTACGCCTGGATATCCGATATACCCTGGATAAAACAGCCGAATTCGACGTATTGGAAACGGGTCGGAAGCTTTATGTAGAATTGGAAGGAAACAATTTGAAGTATGGCAAGACCGTTGAAGTTGAGCCGAAGCAGGACGACGGGGGCGGCTTCCGGGTCGGAACCGAGCAGGAAATTCGGGTCGAAATTCAAGGCCAGAATATTGGCAGCCTGATTTACAATGGATATAAAGTTAACATTTATGAAGAAATTGACGGCTACAAGCGCTTGCTTGGGTCGAAGATTTACAATAGCTTTCAAATTCCGGTTCCGTGACGCGAAAGGTGGTAAGCTTCATTGAAGAAATCAGGGCTGACGGCATTATTGATTGCCATGGCAACCGCTGCAGTCATGGTTTACACAAACACGGATTCCAGGGCCGACAGCGCCAAACCGGGTTCGATCGATGATCCGCTCGTCACGAAGAGCTATGTCGACAAGCTGCTGGCAGGCGGCTCGACAGGGGGCGGACAGGGAACGACGCAAGGGATTGAGACCACCGTTGTCTCGGTCAATCCGGGCGAAGTATTGCTGGCCAAAGCCGGTGCGCAGTTCGTGCTGCGTGCCGGCAAAGGCGTCGCTTACAGCTCGGATGCGAACGGCATATCCGATGTAACGGATGGGAAGGATATCAAAAGCGGACAGCCGGTGGCGAACAATCATCTGCTGATTTTCCCGCGCGACGGACGCGGCGTCATGCCGGATCCGCAAGCCAAAGCCGCCCTTACCGTACTGGTCATCGGCGGGTATGAAATTACAGCAGCGCCCAGTTCCAGCGGATCCTGACCCGCATGTCAACATCTTATACGCTTCGGCGCGGTTTTCTCGTCTCATACTAAGGGCACCAACCGACGGGAGGTGCTCACAATGGCGAGAAGACGTTCAAACATCAAGGTCGTGCCGGAGTGTCAGGCCGCGATTGATCGCATGAAATATGAGATTGCGGCCGAGCTTGGCCTGACATCGCCTTCTGCCGATTTTCTGACCGAGTCGTCAGGAGAGCTCGGATCACAGCCGGAAGCGGTCTACGGCAGCGTGCAATGGGATTCCATTGCGACGCGCGATGCGGGGGCAGTCGGCGGTATGATTACGCGAAGGCTGGTTCAACAGGCCGAGCAGATCCTCGGCAGAATTTGATGTACCGCGAACTTCAAATTGACAGGACCCGACAAATCGGATATCATTGATTATTAGAAAAGTTGTCTAACAACCTTTTCCAATTGGAAAAGGTTGATTTTTTGAAAGATAAGAATTTGTAAGTTTCAAGCTTATAACGGCTTATCTTTCTCCGCAAACGGATGCGCCTGCCTGCAAGGGACGGCGCAAGCCGATTTGCTTGCCCGTCGGGCAAAGTTCCCATGCAGCAGGAGGTCGATCCGCCATGACGACGAAAGGCCGTCATTTGTTCACATCGGAATCCGTTACGGAAGGGCATCCGGACAAAATCTGCGACCAGATTTCCGACGCCGTCCTCGACGCGTTCCTGGAAGTCGATCCATACGCGAGGGTCGCGTGCGAGACGGCAGTGGCCACCGGTCTGGTACTTGTAATCGGTGAAATCAGCACCCGCGCGGACTATGTCGATATTCCGGCCATCGTTCGCCGCACGATCCGCGAAATCGGCTATACCCGCGCGAAGTACGGCTTTGACGCCGATACCTGCGCCGTTCTCACGTCGCTGAACGAACAATCGGCGGACATCGCGCAAGGTGTCAACGCCGCGCTGGAATACCGCGAAGGCAAAGAAGCCAACCAGGAGAACGAAGCATTGGGCGCCGGGGACCAGGGGCTGATGTTCGGCTTCGCGACGAATGAGACGCCCGAACTCATGCCGCTCCCGATCGCGCTTGCCCACCGGATCTCGCGGCGCCTCGCGGAAGTGCGCAAGAACGGCACGTTGAATTATCTGCGTCCGGACGGCAAGACGCAGGTAACGATCGAATACGAAGGCGGACGGCCGGTGCGCGTCGACACGATAGTCGTTTCGACCCAGCACGGAGAAGATGTGACGCAGGAGCAAATCCGGCAAGACATCCTGGAGCAAGTCGTTCGTCCGGTTGTACCGGGTGAATGGCTCGACAAGGATACGAAATATTTCATCAACCCGACAGGCCGATTCGTCATTGGCGGACCGCAAGGCGATGCCGGGCTCACCGGACGGAAGATCATCGTCGATACTTACGGCGGCTACGCGCGCCACGGCGGCGGCGCATTCTCCGGCAAGGACCCGACGAAGGTCGACCGCTCGGCGGCTTATGCGGCGCGTTACGTCGCCAAGAATATCGTCGCGGCGGGTCTCGCGGACAAATGTGAAATCCAGCTCGCCTATGCGATCGGCGTTGCCAATCCGGTATCGATCAGCGTCGACACGTACGGCACGGGCAAGGTCAGCGATGAGAAGCTGGTGGAAATCATCCGCGGCAACTTCGATCTCCGTCCGGCAGGGATCATCAAGATGCTCGATCTTCGCCGTCCGATCTATGCGAAGACGGCGGCCTACGGCCATTTCGGACGCACCGATATCGATCTGCCGTGGGAACGCATCGACCGCGCGGAGCAGTTGCGCGCAGACGCCTTGAAATGACCGGAATGACAAAGCGTGTCTCGGGAGCGAGGCGCGCTTTATTTTTTTGTTTTACCCGCCTTTTTGCTCTCTCGCCGGCTAAACATCTGCGGCGAATCAGCCGAAAAATTAAGTACGAGTGTCTTTCATTGGGAGTGATCATCGTTGAAACGGGTTCGGACCATTACAGCCCTGATCGCAATCCTTCATCTCATCGGATATATGCTCTTGCCGCCCGGCACTCCCGGCATGTTCTCCACGGCCGAAGCAGCCGGGACGTCAGGCCCGAAACTGTTGGCGATATCGCCGTCGAACAATGCGACAGGTGTGAGCACGAATACGAATCTGACGCTGACGTTCGATGAGCCTGTAAGGATCGGGACCGGGCTGGCGGCTGTCACGATCCGCCGCGTATCCGACAACAGCGTGGTTGAATCGTTCGTGACGTCAACCAGCAATCGCATTTCGATTTCATCGAACGTCGTGACGATTGATCCTTCCGTTACATTGGAGGCCAACACCTCTTACTATGTCATCGTCGATACGGGCGCATTTCGCAATGAAGCCGGTATCGACTATGCAGGCTTGTCCAGTGCGCGGGACTGGACGTTTACGACGGGCAGCGCGGATACGACGCCGCCGCAGCTTGTGCAGCATTCGACAACGGTTCAGGTGGGCGAACCGATCGTCCTAGTGTTCAATGAGCCGGTCTATGCCGCCAGCGGCGCCATTACGCTCACGAACCAGAACGATGCCGCAGACATCAGATCGATCCCGGTAACGGACGGTCAAGTCCGGGGAAGCGGTACGACGACTATATCCATCCTGCCGTCAAATCCGCTCAAAGGCAGCACCGTTTACCAGGTCAGTGTGCCGAATACGGCGTTTGAGGATGCTGCAAAAAACCGGTATGCCGGCACATCGATTTATGTTACGGTTTCCGGATCCTCCGTTGCTTTGACCGGCCTTGTGCCGGCTGATGATGCGACGGGCGTAGCCGCCGGCACGAACTCGCTTACGATGGTCTTTAACAAAAATGTGGCAAAAGGCCCGGCAGGCAAAGGGATCACGGTCAAAAATCTGAACACGAATGCCGTCGTTTACACCATTCAGGTGAACTCGAGCTCGGTCGTTGTAAATCAGCAGACCGTCACGATCAATCTTCCCGGCGGATTGGCCGCCAACACGTCGTATTACGTATTGGTCGAACCGGGCGCATTTGTCGATGCGGCCGACAGCAGCGTGCTTTTCCCGGGAATTGCGGATGCTTCCGCCTGGAATTTCACGACCATGCCGGGAAATGATACGACGCCGCCGACCATTCGCGAATTGACGCCGGCGGACAATTCCGTCAATTCGAGCCTGCCGTCGACGCTCAAGATCAAGTTCAGCGAGCCGGTCTATCCCGGCACCGGCGAAATTACCATCCGCCATTCGAACTCGGATGCCGTATTCGCGTCCATTCCGGTGACGGCCAGCAGCGTGACCGGGTTCGGTTCCGATACGATCAGCATACAGGTCGGCCGATCGTTTGCCTCGAATCAATCGTACTATGTCATGATCGGCAAACAGGCGTTCCGTGATGCCGCGGGAAACTATTTCGCCGGAATCGCGGACAAGACAACATGGAATTTCTCGGTCTCCCAGGATAACACGGCCCCGACAATTGCCTCGATGGAGCCGGCACCCGGGACGAAGAGTGTCGACCCCAATGCAGTGTTCAAGTTGACGTTCAGCGAAGCGGTCCGCTTCGCGAACGGTTCGAATTCGACGTCCGACATCCGATTCCGGAGAACCGGGTCGGGCAGTACCACCGTATCCTCGACCGCTGTCATCGACAGCGACGGCAAGACGCTGGTGATTACACCTGCCGGGCTGCAAAGTGCGACCAGCTATTATGTTGAAATTCCGCCAGGCATTATCGAAGACATGGCCGGCAATCCGTTCGGCGGCATCCTGAACGAGCATATCTGGCCGTTCAGCACGGTCGGCACCGACAAGACGCCGCCTGCCATCCAGAGTGCCGTCATGTCGGGAAGCAACCGCATCGTGCTGACCTATAACGAGCCGCTTGACGAGAAGTCGGTTCCGCCTTCGGGAAGTTTCTATGTCACGGCCAACGATATCCGCATCAACGTGACGGCCGTGTCCGTCAGCGGCCAAACGGTCATTCTGACGCTTCAGTCCGGTGTGGTGTACGGTCAAACCGTGAAGCTGTTTTACACGCGCAACTCGCCGGCCTATCCGGCAATCCAGGACCCGTCCGGAAATCTGGCGGCGAACCTGACGAATTATGCCGTCAAGAATGAAGCGGGATCCACGCTGCCGACACCGCTCAGCGGCTCGGTAAGCGGAGCTGTCCTGACCTTGACATTCAACAGCTCGCTGCAGTCGGTGCATGAACTGGCCTACCAGCAATTCAGCGTCTATGCGGGCGGTGCATATATTGCACCGATCAGCATCAAGAGCAGCGGCAATACGATTACGCTCACGCTGTCGTCGGCCGTTACGACCGACGTGAATGTCCATGTCAACTATTCACCGGGATCCTATCCGCTCAAGGATGTCATCGGAAATTCAGTGGCAGGGTTCAGCAATTTTGCTGTTCGGAACGCACTGGACAAGACGGCACCGGCGCTCTATTCGTTGCATGCGTCCGGCAATATCGTGACGCTGGTGTACAATGAAGCGCTGGATTCCGGCTCGGTTCCGAAAACCAATCAATTTGTCGTGATGGAATCGGGTGTCACCCGAACGATCTCGTCCGTCTCGGTATCCGGGGCGACGGTCATCCTGACGCTGTCGACCAACTTGACCAGCGGGCAGGCGGTCACGGTCAGCTACCTCGGCGGCAGTCCCGCCCTGAAGGATCTGGCCGGCAACAGCGCGCCGGCGTTCAGCAATCAGCCGGTAACGAACAATACGATCGCCGTTAATCTGAAAAGCGCTTCGGTATCCGGCAATACGGTGCTTCTGAATTTTGACCAAACGCTCAAGACGAGCAATCTGCCTGCTGCATCGCAGTTTACCGTGAAAGAGAACGGTTCGGTCCGTACGGTCAACGCCGTGTCGGTCAACGGTTCGGTCGTAAGGCTGGATCTGGCCGTCTCGATTGGCAGCGGCTCAACGGTGACGGTCAGCTACACGCCGACCTCGACGGCCATGCTGCAATCGGCATCCGGCATCCCGGTGCCGGCGTTCACCGATTACGTGATCACGGGAAGCGGGAATAACAGCGGAGGAAACATCGATCTGGGCGGAAACTACGAGTCGGCGACGGGGGGAGGCGTCAACATCAAGACCCAGGCAGGGTCGGTGTCGACACGGACATCCGCAGGCGGCAGGACGGCCAACCGCTACACGCTGTCGTCCTCCACGGTGGCAGACGCCTACAACCTCAGCCTGTCGAAATTCAACCAGTACCGCGTGACGTTTACGGTGCCCGCATCGCAGTCGGCTGCCATGGTGGAAGTGCCGGTTGATGCGCTGCTGAAGGCCAAAGGGATGTCCAACCAGGCTTCCTTCGCCGTAATTTACGGCGACATCGTCTACGAGCTGCCGCTTCGCGCGATCGATGAAACCGCGCTGGCCGAGCTGGTCCGAAATCACGGCCAAGGCAACCTGTTGATCGAGATTGACAAAGGCAACGTGAACCAGACCAGCAAACTGCGGGCGGCCTTGATTCAGAAACAGATGACGATGATCTCGGACACGTATGTGTTCAATCTGTACTTCACGAGCGGTTCCAAAACCGAAACGCTCTCGGCATTGAAGGACTATTCCACGCGGGAGCTTAAGATCTCCGGCTCGCTGGACGCCCAGCAGCATACGGTGGTCTGGCTCGATCCGAAGACGGGCAAAATCGCCTACATTCCGACGGCCATCCGGAATCAGGGCAGCTCGTCGATCGTGACGTTCAAGCACAAGCAGAACGCGGCCTACGTGGTGATCCGGCATAACGCGACTTACTCGGATATTCCGGCGAACCACTGGGCGCGCAAAGACCTGCAGATCATGCTGAACAAGCTGATCATCGAAGGGCGCACGCCGCAGAAGTTCGAGCCGAACCAGCCGATTACAAGGGCTGAATTCGCCGAATTTATCGTACGCGGCCTCGGCTTGGAAGGCGATCCGCAGGCAGCGGGCGTATTCCGGGATATCAGAACCTCTTCGGATATGGCCGCCTATATCGGAGCGGCATACAAGGCCAACATCGTCGCAGGGGTATCGGCGGACCGGTTTGAGCCGAACAGCCTGATTACCCGTGAGCAGATGGCGTCGATGATGGTTCGCGCCGCGCGGGCGGCGGGCGCAGATATCCTGCTGTCGCGCACGCAGTCCGATTACCTTGTTCCTTACAGGGATTACAATTCGCTGTCGACTTGGGCGCGGGGAGACATGGCCCGGGCGATTGAAGCCAAGATCATCAGCGGAACGTCCGTCAACCAGCTCGGCCCGAAAAACAATGCGACACGGGCAGAAGCGGCTGTCATGATCAAGCGGCTGCTCGAATATGTGAAACTGATGTAACATCGAGAACCGCCCGATAAGGGCGGTTTTCTTGCGCTTCCAACAAACTTTCCACAATTCTTGTCGAATCACCGGAACTTTTCCTTTCGAATGGTAGTCTATTTTAGAAGGATAAGCGTTTATAAGTTGTCCGTTTTACCCGATAGACCATAAGATGGGAGAGAGAGAAGCGATGCAACGCATCAAGTTCGGATGGAGTCGAAGCGCCAAGCGGCCGGCAATGCGGAGAATGGCGCGTACATTCATGGCCGGAGCAATCGGAGCCGCGATGCTGTTGCAGCCAGTCGCGGGCAACTTGACATGGACGGCATCGGCAGCGAGCAAGACATCGTCGGCGAGTGCGACAGCATCGCCCCAGCTGCTCCTGTTGGGAGAATCTCCCGTCACTTCCGGCGCCGTTCGGCGCACGTATGACTTCATCCCGGCGCAGGGCGAAGCGAACGGGAAGACGAGGGTGCATGTTATTGCGATCGATATGACCAACCCCTATGTGTCGCTGAATGCGATGACGGGGGGAAGCACGCTGCCCGGCAAAACGGCTGTCGGCACGATGGTGAAGGAGAGCGGCGCTGTCGCCGGGGTGAACGCGGATTATTTTGACATGTCGAGCAGTCAGGCGGTGCCGTTCGGTTTCCAGATTACGAGCGGGGAACTGCTCAAGTCGGCGCGCAAACTCGACGGCATGTACATGTTCGGCATTACGTCCAGCCGTCTGCCGGTCATTGACCAATTCACCATGCAAGGCAGCGTGGTCGCTGCGAACGGAGCCAAATTCGAGCTCAGCGGCGTGAACGAGGCGGCGTACTGGAAGCAGGACGGCAGCGCCAGCCATGCGAATGCCTTGTACATGTACACCAGCAGCTGGACGGCTGCGGAGCGGCCGGGCAATAGCGGCACGACGCCGACGGAAGCGCTCGTGCAGGACGGGATTGTCGTGCAGGTGTCCGACAAGGCGGCCCTGCCCGTTCAGCCGCCGGAGAACGGATATATTCTGCGCGGCCACGGCCAGGCGGCGCAGTTCATCCTGGACAATCTGCAGCCGGGAATGCCGGTGACGGCCACATATTTCATCAAATCGGAAACGTCGGGTATGACCTATTCCGCCAATGACTGGAGCATGATGATCGGCGGCCATACGATTCTGGTGGACGGCGGCGCTCCGGCTGCTTTCTCGCGGAGCGTCTCGAGCCTGAGTCCGAACGCCGACCGAGCCCGCACGGCCATCGGCTATTCGCAGGACAAGAAAACCGTCTATCTCGTGACGGTCGAGAAGAGCGGCTCCAGCGCCGGCGCGACCCTGTCGGAACTTCAGCAAATCCTGGTCATGCTCGGCGTATGGCGGGGCATCAATCTGGACGGCGGCGGCTCGACGACGATGATCGCCCGGCCGCTCGGGGAGTTCGAAACGCAGCTGGCGCACGCGACGGAAGACGGCGGATCCGGCACCTGGCAGCGGCCGGTCGTGAACGGCATCGGTGTATACACGAGCGCGCCGCAGGGCAAGCTGCTCGGCATCTCGATATCCGGCAAACAGGTGCTGTTCATCGGCGAGCAGGCGGAGTACGCCTTGAAAGCTTATGACGAATACTACAATCCGCTTGATCCGGCGGGAATGTCCGCGGCATGGAGCCTGGACAAGCCGGAGCTCGGCAAGCTGACGGGCAACGTCCTTCAGCCGGCCCGGGCGGGCACCGGCACGCTGACCGTCAAATCGGGCAGCATATCGGACAAGCTGGCGCTGGAAGTGATCGGCGAAAAGCAGATCGTCCGCATGACGATCGCCGCCTCGCAGACGGAGCTTGCGCCGGGCGCCTCGATCCGCGTACCGGTATCCGTGGAGCTCGCGGACGGCCGCAAGCTGTCCGTTCCCGCGGCAAGCGTGAAATGGGAATTCCGCGGCTTCGAGGGGACGGCGAAGGACGGAGTCATCAACATCCATGCGGTGAAAGAGGGCGTCAAAACCGGCTACGCCATCGCCCGTTATGACGGCTACTCGGCGCTGCTGACGCTGACCGCGGGCAGTTCGCAGCAGCTGTTCGAAGATTTCGAGAACGTCAAATTTGCGATCACGCCGTCTTCGGTGCCGTCGGAAGTGACGGCCGGAACCGGCTTCGTGTCCGGTTTGCCGGGACGTGAAACATCTACGGCGCTGCGGCTGCAGTACGATTTCTCGACGAGCGCGGAAGATCGGACGAAGGCGGCTTATGCAATGTTTAACGGGAAAGGCGTCACGCTGCCGGGACAGCCGACCCGCCTGTCGGTGGATGTGTACGGCGACGCCAGCGGCCACATGGTCCGCGCGATGATTACGGACGCGGCCGGCAAGGACCACCTTGTCGACCTGGCGAAATCGCTCAACTGGCACGGATGGAAAACGTTGACCGCGGATCTGACCGCCTATCCGCTCGTCTATCCGGTCAAGCTCAAGAGTCTGTATGTCGCTTCTCCCAAGGAGGGGCAGGCGGATCGGCCGGCGTACGGCGAGGTCTACTTTGACGATATTGTGTTGCATTATCCCGCCGCATCCGGAGAACAGAAGAGCAGCACTGTCGTGCTTGCGATCGGCTCCCGGCAGGCGAAGGTCGGCGGACAGCCGGTAACCCTGGATGTCGCGCCGTTCGCGAAAGACGGCGTCACCTACCTGCCGCTCCGCTTCGTGGCGGACCAGCTCGGCGGTTCGACGGATTGGGATGCGAAGACGAAGAAAGTGACGGTGCTGCGCGGAGACCGGTTGCTGGAGCTGCGGTTCGGTCAGGAGACGATCATCGTGAACGGTGAGCGGAAGAGCGCCCCAGCGCAGCCTTATGCCGAAAAGGGCAGAACGCTCGTTCCGATCCGGCTTGTGTCGGAACAGCTCGGACTTCGGGTGGACTGGAACAAGGAGAACAACACCGTGACGATCCAGTGACGAACCGCGACTCATTTTATGGTATATTTAGTATGGTAGGAACCCAATCGCGAGAGGGTGCGGAAAGTCATTGTGGACGTCCGGATAAACGACATCGACAGCATTATCAAAAATGCGATCTCGGTGATGGAACAGAGCAAATACCAGATTTTCGAGATCGCCGAATCGGCCCGCCAGGAGCTCCTGTCGCTCCGGCAGGAGCTTGAGCGGGTCAAGAAAGAAACGAGCGAGACGATCGACAAGGTAGACGAGTTGGAACGCGAATTCCGGCGCGCGCGCATGCGGCTGGTCGAGGTAAGCAAAGATTTCATCCGCTACAAGGAAGCCGACATCAAGAGCGCCTACGAGAAAGCGACCCGGATCCAGCTCGATCTGCTCATGTACCGGGAGAAAGAGTACTACCTGAAAGCGCGCCGGGACGAACTGCAGCAGCGGATCAAAACCGTCGAGGTGTCCGTGGAGCGGGCGGAGACGATCAGCTCGCAGATCAACGTCGTGCTGGAGTATTTGTCCGGCGATCTCAACCAGGTGACGCGTATCCTGGAATCGGCGAAGAACCGTCAGCTCATCGGACTCAAGATCATTTTGGCTCAGGAAGAAGAGCGAAAGCGGATGGCGCGCGAGATTCACGACGGCCCTGCCCAATCCCTGGCCAACTTAGTGCTTAGGACCGAAATTGCGGAAAGAATGCTGGTGAAGCAGGAATTTCAGCTGGTGCAGGAAGAATTAATGGAGTTGAAAAGTCAGGTTCGCTCAGGACTGGAAGAAATCCGCAAGATCATTTTCAATCTGAGGCCGATGGCTCTGGACGATCTGGGGCTGGTGCCGACGCTCCGGAAGTTTGTGCAGGATTTCGAAGAGAAAACGAAAATCCGCGCGGTGTTTGAAACATCAGGCCGCGAACTCCGGATGCCGTCCGCCATGGAAGCCGCCGTTTATCGTCTTGTCCAGGAAGCGTTCTCCAACGCGCTCAAGCATGCCTCTCCGACATACGTCAGTCTGGAGATGACGTTCTATCCGAAGCGGGTTTTGGTCGTCATCCAGGACAACGGCGTCGGGTTCGATGTCGAACAGACCATGGGCCGGTCGAAAACGAGTTCACACTACGGACTGATCGGTATGCACGAACGGGTGGAATTGCTCAATGGCAAGATAGATATCGAATCCGCCAGAGGACAAGGGACGAAAATCACGATTTCCATACCTGTAAGTACGGATTTGTGAAAGGAGCCGTGATCATCATGGACCTCAAGGCTACGGGCAGCCGCAAGATCAAGGTGCTGCTTGCGGACGATCATCAGCTGTTCCGCGAAGGCCTGAAACGCATTCTCAACATGGAAGAGGATCTGGAAGTAATCGGCGAGTGCAGCGACGGCATTCAGGTGCTGGAGTTCTGCAACCATACGAAGCCGGATATCGTGCTGATGGATATCAATATGCCCGTCGAGAACGGCGTCGTGGCCACCGAACGGCTGCGCGACCTGTTCCCGGATGTGAAAGTGATCATTCTGTCCATTCATGATGATGAAAGCTATGTCTTCGAGACGCTCCGCAAGGGCGCGTCCGGCTATCTGCTGAAAGATATGGAAGCCGAGTCGCTGGTGAATGCGATCCGCTCCGTCACGGAAGGCCATGCGTACATCCATCCGAAGGTGACGGGCAAGCTGATCAACCAGCTGCGGCGGATGACGTATCTGGACGAGATGGGCGTCGTGTCCGGAGCGGCCGCCAGCAAGGAGTCGGGCGTCAAGTTCGTTGCGGGCGAGAACAGCCCGCTCACGCGGCGCGAAGCGGAAGTGCTGCGGCTGATGGCCGAAGGCATGAGCAACAAAGCGATCGGCGAGCATCTGTTCATCAGCGAGAAGACGGTCAAGAACCATGTCAGCAGCATTCTGCAGAAGATGGAAGTCGACGACCGGACGCAGGCGGTCATCAATTCCATCAAATATGGATGGGTGACGCTGTAAACCGCGCGCAAGCGTACAGGCCCCCGACGGTTGCCGGAACGGGAAGCGGATCGATGAATCGCCATGATCCGTCACGGTTCGGCGCGGGGGCTTCTGTCATGCCTGCCATCACGAATGGGCATCCGCGTGCATATGCTGATGGCACGAAGGAGGCGGATGCTCATGTGGTGGATGCTGCTTGCGATCATCGGCTGCTACGCCTTCGCTGCGCTGGCGGTGCGGATGGCCGCCCGGCATTTGCCGGGATGGCGCGCCGGCATGCATGTGGTGCTGTTCGCGGGCAATCAGGGGGAGCGGGTCGAGTGGTACTTGCGCAGGCTTCGCCGGTGGTCGCTCCGCACCGGCCGGGATGTCCGCGTCACCCTCGTCGATTGCCGGTCAACCGACGACACCGCGGCCATTGCGGAACGGTTCGATCGCCGGGCGGGCGCGGTTGGTGCGGTAACCGTTGTCCGTCCGGATGAGATTTTCGGCATAGAGGGCGGCAATCCCGGGGATCCGGCCGTGCTGAAGGAGAAGTGGCTGCGCCGGCGACCGGCAATGTCTTCGCTTGCTTTCGCCGATCCCGAAAGCGGCATGGACAGCACGCTGCTGATCAATCTGAGCGATCCGGAGGATGTGGCGATGCTGCCGTAAATGTGATAGATATCTTGCTTTTTCAGGCATGGTTATCATATAATGTAAGAAAAATTTTGACTACGGACAGGAAGCACCTGTCTCGCGGGTTTGGCGCGGGACAGGTGTTTTTTTCTTGAAATTTTGTGGGATCAATGTTCCAGAATTGGTGATAATCGTCTAATATTGAACTTGTCGACAAAAGTTGAATGGAAGCGGGTTGATAACCAAAGGGTGTATGCTTGGTACTATGGGCGTGGGACTGCGGCTGCAGATGGATGAGGCTGCGAATGCGCTTTGTGTATGAATTTTAAACATGAAATCGGAATGTGGATAACTCAGGCCTGTGGATAACCCGCCATCGCACTACGGAATGCCTGTTTCAATGCGTTTTTGGAGCCGGGCTTTTAAGTCTTCTTACGTTCTGATGTGATCCTGCGTTTTTTTGCACAACCCAAAGAAGACCTGATTTTTACAGGTCGAAATGCCGTTATGGCCAGGGATGAATCGAACCGTTAGGCCGCATGTAGAGTCGGAATGAAGCTTATGGCCAATGCTCTGAGCTTTTGCTGCATCGCATCGACGATTCCAGCGAGCGTCGGATTCGGCGCAAGCCGGATATGCTGGTAGCGACCGGAGCCGACCACATTGCCGGGTACCCGGATCACCGCTCGGCGAATCGTTTGGACTTCGCACCGCTGCAAGGTTTCCGGCATCAGCGTCTGTTTGAACCAGACCATCACGTTGTAGGCAATGGCCTTGATCCAGCTGAACAGCAGGTTGCGGAGCATGGAATGTTGGCTGTTTTGTTCCACCGCATAACCTTCTTTCAATTCATCGATGCGATTCTCGATGTTGGCGCGCTTGTTGTACGAGCGAAGCAGCATGAGCGGCTTGAGATCGGTATTGGTGACAATGGCTTGGAAGGAATAGGTCGTGAGAGCCATCGTCAATTGGCCATCGGTTGTACGCTCGGTTTCGTGGGCTTCCCGGTAGATGACACAGCGCCTGGCTTTCTCCCAGTTGGTAAGGAGAATCGGGATGTCGGCAGCAGCCCAACGATCATCCTCGTCTGCGAACGTAATGTGCTCTTCCTTTTCGTTCAGCGTCTCCCAAAAGGCGGGATGCTGCTGCAGATAAGCGATGGCCTTCTTGACGGTCGCTTTCTTCGGGAGCTTGAAGATGTACTGCCAGCCGCGTTCTTCGGCGTACGCCATGACAGCTTCGTCGGCAAAACCGCAGTCGGCCCGGATGCCTTCGACGATCCATTCCGGCGGCAGCATCGCTTCGACTTCTTTAACGAACGAGAGCAAATCCTTCATGCCGTTCATGTTGCCGGGATTCAGTTGCAAGTGGATCAGCTCGCCGCTTCCGGCGATGAAAGCAACCCGGATCTTGTACGAGGGACGTCCGTGGTAACGCGGATTGTAGCCGTTTGTCGCGCCTTCCTGCTCCCCGAACAGCGTGATGACCGTGTCGTCGATGTCGATCCAGACCAGGCGCTTTTCGCCCGTCCGCGCCTTATGTGCCAGCAAATCCCGGTTTAACGCGACAAGCTGAATCAGATGGCTCCAGGTGAGTTTGCCCAGGAAATTGCGAAAGGTGCTTTCGTCAGGAAAACGCTCGATGCCGGTAACGATCTGGTAACCAGGGTCCGACTGCAGGGCATTCATATGTGAAAAACGTGTGTGGCCGAGCAGCGCGCAGTCCAGCAGGTGATCGACGAGCTTTTCGGCCGTGTAGACACAGTTGGCTTTTTGTTCCAGATGAACGTGACTCTCGATAAGGGTGTCCAGACCGATGAGTTCCTTGAACCTGGCAAGGAACTGGAAGTTCCCGGCTTCCGTGACGGTGTTGTTGTCGAATGTGACCGGTCTCAACTTCTTCATGATCTGCTTGATTCGGCGACGCTCCGCAAGAATTTCAATTCGGCGTTCGCGGCGTGATTTTCGTTCCGGCGCATGGTTGGTTGCTTGTGGTACCATGTTGCTAGGGACACTTCCTCTCGTTGGTTATTCGTGGTGGTTTAACCTTTGACAAGAGGCTTGCAGTGTCCTGTTTATTTTGCAAAAAAATTGGCAACTTTTTATGACGACGGATTGTAATATGAAGTGCGACAGAAAAAAATAAAGGAGCCCATGGATGGATTCGTGTAAAATGGAAGTCGCCAAACACCCATTCGTACAGGAGGATCCATTCATGAGCTACTCCCATCTTAGCATAATTGAGCGCGGACAAATAGAGGCTTTGCATCGACTCGGCTGGTCAACGAGGAAGATCGGCAAACAGCTTGGACGCCATCACTCCACGATCGCCCGTGAACTCTGTAGAGGGCAAGTCAATGCGTCCTATGAAGCCGCGCCCGCACAAGACGCCTATCAAGAGCGAAGAGCTGCTTGTGTGCCATCTGGCAAGTTCACATCCGAGCTGGCTGCGGAACTGCAAGAGAAGCTGGAGCAGACCTGGTCGCCCGAGCAGATCGCAGAGAGGCGGCGATGTGAAGGACAAGCATTCGTATGCTTCAAGACGATCTACCGCTGGCTATATGCTGGCAAGCTGACCGTCTCTGAGACTCAGGTGCTTCGCCACAAGGGCAAGCGACGCAAACCCGTGGAGACACGCGGACGCTTCCTCGTCGGCACCCCCATCCGTCAGCGCCCGAAAGAAGTACGCAAGCGTTCCACTTTCGGTCATTGGGAACTGGATACCATTGTGTCAAGCCGAGGGAAGAGCAAGGCTTGTGCCGCGACGTTCATCGAACGTAAAACCCGGCTCTATCTTGCGGTGAAAATGCCGGATCGCACAGCCCATTCCATGGAGATCGCATTTGGCGTAGCGGCAAGCCAGTATCCGAAAGGGACCTTCAAGACGGCAACAACCGATCGCGGCAAAGAATTTGCTTGTTATACCGCACTCGAAAATACGCATAACATCAAGGTCTACTTCGCAGATCCCTACTCATCATGGCAACGTGGTTCCAATGAGAACGCCAACGGCCTCCTGCGGGAGTTCTTTCCCAAAGGACATGATTTCGCCGCTGTGTCAGACGATGAACTTGCGAGGGCTATACACCTCATCAACAACCGCCCTCGAAAATGCCTGAACTGGAAATCTGCTTACGAAGCATTCATGGATGAGCTGTCGCATTTAGCTTGACAATCCGTCTGACGAAAATGCCTTGTCACAACGTGAATCTCTCAGATTTTGGCTAGGCTACATTCCGAATTCATGTTCAAGGCTTAACACTAATTTTCAAGGTGGTCGAGTAGACGTGAGCCTCACGGCTCACGCCCCTCACAGATCCGTACGTGCCCAATTAAGGCATACGGCTCCTCATATCATCCTTTACAGAGTTGCAATAATCATCCATAGATATTCACATAAATTTTGGGTTCAGGTAAAGGGTTACGTTTCAGAAAGAGATTGAATTTGTCATACGTGAAGCTTCTTTTTTGGCTTCTGCGATTTAGCCATTTAAACAACACTTTGGTAATCTGAAATTTGTATACGGACAGCATTCGGCTATTGTCGGTTATTCCATAATAGCGATAATGTCCGATCAGCTTTGCCCGTATTGTTTTCATTATCTCCTTCACGTCTTGATGGCGTTCTGTTTTCAGCCATTCTTTGAATGCTTTCACTTTTGCCTTAAACTTCTTTCCGCTTGTTTTCCTCTTTACTCTGAATTTGCCCTTGCTGCTTTTGCTGCAGTAGTGAGTAAACCCTAAGAAATCAAACGTCTTGGGCTTTCCCATTCCTTTTCGCTTCCGGTTTTCTGCGGCGAAGCGTCCAAATTCCAGGATTTTCGTTTTCTCTTCTGCAATTTGCAGGTCGAATTTGGCCAGACGCTTGATTAGTGCCGCATAGAATCGCTCTGCATCGTCCTTGTATCGAAAACAGCACACGTAATCATCGGCGTATCTGATCATATTCGCGTCGCCACGGCACGCTCTTTTTACTGCAATCTCGAACCATAAATCGAGAGCGTAATGCAGGTAGAGGTTTGCAAGTATCGGCGAAATCAGGGACCCTTGAGGAGTACCGGTTTCCGTCGGCTCCCACGTGCCCTGTTCCATCACCCCGGCTTTCAGAAAACGCCAGATTAGTCTTTGAATATTGGGGTCTGCTATTCTCACTCCAAGGAATTTCATGAGCCATTCGTGATTGACATTCGTGAAGAAGCTGCGGATGTCGGCGTCCACAATATAGCTGGTTTTTCCATACTCGATGATGCGATTCAGTGCTTTCAGCGCGTCATGACAGCTTCTTCCCGGTCGGAAACCGTAGGATAGGTCCAGAAAGTCCTGTTCGTAGATGGCCTGTAAAATCTTGTTCAGTCCCAGTTGCACGATTTTGTCCTCGTAAGAAGGGATGCCGAGCGGCCTCTTGCTCTTTTCATCCTTGGGTATGTATGTTCTTCTTACGGGTTGTGGCCGGTAACTTTTCCTTTTTAGCCGCTCTACCAAATCTCTAATGTTTGATTCCAGGTTTTCCTCGTACGCTGTTTTCGTGACCTGATCGATGCCTGTCGCCTTATTGCCATCCAGTTCTCGATGGCATTGTGTCAGCAGCTCCTCGTTCAAGAGGTGATACAGCGATGTGAATTGCTCTTTTGGATTTTCTTTTGCAATCTCTGCTATTCTCGCTAGTTTTGTTTGCACTTTTGGCCTACCCCTGTGTGTAGAAAATGTGTCCGTAGCAAGAGCGGTGATATGTCCCTGCCTTCCCTCTGCCGACATTACTCGGTTTCATCGGTACTACGCAGTGATCCGACTCCCTGTCCATCATTTGACATCCTCCCTTGTGATCGGTTGTTTGTCATACTTCCTTTCCGAAGAATGGGCAGGGCCTCCCAAGTTGCTGTGAAGTCATTGTATAGCATGCCTGGCTCTTCGACCCCGGGAGAGCTCATTCCTCCTTGCCATTGACGCAGAAATGAGTGTTGTCTTCCGTACTTTCGAAAACGTCGACCTCTCCGGTTTACTCTTTTCGAGGCTCCATCACTTTCAGGCCTACTACCTGACTGTCTACGCTTAGCGCCTGAAATTACTTCCAGTCGCTCAAGACTCGCTATTGGTGGCTTGGCTTTAGCCTTTCCAAGCAGGATTTCCACCTGCTAAACTTCACAACCTAGGCTTGGTCGCACCGAAAGTTGAGTACTTAAATTGCAAGAATAAATGCAACAGATCACGATAACCCATAATATGTAAGTTTAGACGACTGATTTCAACTCTTCTTGATAAGCTTCGCTTGGGGAGCGATACCCTAGTATTTTTCTGGGGAGCGTATTGCACCAGTTCTCCACATAGGCAATGAGTGTCTCATCGATGTCGTCAATGGTCTTGCCCTTGGGGATGAATCTACGGATCAATTCATTGTGGCGCTCGTTCGTCCCCCTCTCGCTTGAAGTGTGATGCTAGACTGAATAGTGGACACCGAGAATCGAGAATGCGACAATAAATGCAGCAAAATCGAGGTGTCCGAAGATGAGTCAAAAGTATGACAAAGACTTCAAAATCCAAACCGTGAGGATGATCCAGGAACAGGGAAAACCGGTGGCGCAAGTCGCTCGGGAACTGGGTGTATCCGACAATACCTTGTACCGTTGGATCAGCGAATTCAAACAGGATCCGGTCAACGCTTTTCGCGGCAGCGGCAATCTGAAAATGGAGGAAAAGACCTTCCTCGACATGCAGAAACGAATTCGCCAACTTGAGATGGAGAATGAGATTCTAAAAAAAAGCGACGCACATCTTCGCAAAAGACCGGAACTGATCTTTTCGTTTATTCACAAGCACCGCTCCAAGTATCCGGTGTCGGAGATGTGCAGGATTTTGAATGTATCCCGGAGCGGTTATTATCAATGGACCCGGCGCAAGGAAAGTGAACGAAAAAAAACGCCGCGAACGGTTAAAACAGCAGATTAGCCGCATCTTCCTGGAATCGCGCCGTCTGTATGGCAGTCCGAAGATCGCTCAAGTCTTGCGCCAGCAAGGGATGCGGGTGTCCGAGAAAACCGTCGCCCGCATCATGCAGGAGTTGGGGCTTAAGTCGCGCACCGTCCGAAAATACAAGGCGACGACGAACTCGAGGCACAACCTGCCAGTGCATGACAATGTGCTGAATCAGCAGTTCACAGCGCAAGCTCCCAACCGACATCACGTACGTTCCGACAGACGAAGGATGGCTCTATGTCGCGAGCATCATGGACTTGTACACGCGCAAAATCGTAGGCTGGCACGCTGATGAGCGGATGACCAAGGAACTGGTCTTGCAAGCTCTGGACCAGGCTTACAGCCGTCAGCGGCCCAAAGGTAAGGTTCTTCATCATTCCGATCGGGGTAGCCAATACGCTTCCCATGAGTACCAACAACGGCTCCTAAAATACGGGATGAAGGGCAGCATGAGCCGCAAGGGCAACTGTTACGACAACGCCTGCATCGAACCGTTCTACAGCGTACTCAAAAAGGAACTCGTTTATCTGGAAAAGTTCAAGACCCGCAAGGAAGCGCAAAGCAAGATTTTTGAATATATCGAGTTTTTCTACAATCGCAAACGAGTCCATTCGGCGATCGGGTATCTCACACCCATTCAATGCGAACAAATGTACGATTATGTTGCGTAATTTTCTCGATTCCATGTGTCCAATCAATTGACAGAGGTCCACTGTCGGATTTTGGCGTCATCTTCAACAATCAGGATCGTTTTGCCCTTCATTCCTCTAACCCCCCCTAAACACCTGGCTGTTTGTCCGAGAATAACAACCATTTGTTAAGATGCGTTAAAGAAAAAACCAATGAGATGAACTCATCGGTTTTCATATCATGGATTCGCAGCCCGATTGATGCATTTCATCAATCGGGCTTCCACGTCGGCAGCAATACCCATCAGAGCATCATCCTCCAGCATATTCATGAATGCGGTCGGTTTCGGCATGCCGATTTTGGTCTTCCCGTCACCTTCATAAACCACAATTTTACATGGAAGGAAGTGCCCGGCCAAAACATTTTCATTAATGACTCTGTTCGCTTCTGCAGGATTGCACACCTCCAAGACCACGTACTCGCGCTCGAAATCAAACCCTTTTTCCTTCAGTTTTTCGCGAAGATTAAACTGCCACAGCACGCCAAACTGTTCTTCCTTTAAAGATGTTTCCAAGGCGGCAATGGCATTCTGAACGCTCGCTGTTGTTTCTGCCGTATAATGAAACATCACCGTTCCCCCTGTCAGTGTATTCCAAATCCTAACGATAGTATGGTATCTTTTCCGGAAAATAACTCGTCTATTTCGCCAGAGGTCCGTTCCAGGCCATCATCCCACCGTTCAAGTGAGCCACATTACGGTATCCGTATCGGCTTAGGATCCTGCCGGCTTGTTTGCTGCGCATCCCATTGCGGCAGTACAAAAAGACGGGGCTGTCTTTCGGAATCTCGGAAAGTCTTGTTCGCAACTGACTTAACGGAATGTTGATCGCTCCCGGAATGTGTCCCTGTTTAAACTCATGAACTTCCCTGACGTCAATCATCCTTTGACCTTTCGATTCCTTTTTGAACTGCTCGGCATTCAGATTTCGCAAACCCTTCACCGGGGCAAACTGCTTGTAAACAAACCACGATACGAGTAAAACCATGATTGCGTAAAGGTAAGGTTCCAATGAACTCACCTACCTGCTTTTGATCAATAATTCGACAGCTTCCTGAACCAGTTTGCCGGTATCTTTGCCGGCCTCCTTCTCTTCCAGGATGCACTGTTCCAGATTGACTGCCACGATATAGGCAATGGCTTTGTCCACTGCACTTCGGACAGCCGAAAGCTGGCTCACCACATCCTTGCAGTTTTTCTCTTCCTCCATCATTTTCAGTACGCCGCGAACTTGTCCTTCCACGCGGCGCAGCCTTCTTTTGACGTCCTCATCATATTTCATCAGCATGGAATATCCCCCAATTACGAATACGTGTATAGGTATATTATAACCTAAATCCGGGGAACCGGCCTTAAATGAACAAGTTTACTTTCGCTTCTGCAGCATCCCCCAAATAGGTTGCAACACCGGCATAATCGATCCCGTCGATCAGTTCTTCTTTCTTTAGTCCAAGCAAATCCATGGTCATCGTGCACGCGACAAGCTTGACTCCCTGTTCCCGGGCAAGCTCAATCAACTGCGGCAGGCTGAGCGCGTTGTGCTTTTTCATGACATGTTTAATCAGTTTCGGACCGATTCCGGCAAAATTCATTTTGGAAAGTCCCAGTTTATTCGCTCCGCGCGGCATCAATTTGCCGAACATGTTCTCGAGAAACCCTTTCCTGACGGAAACAGGCTGATCTTTGCGAAGCGTATTCAACCCCCAAAAGGTGAAAAAGACCGTCACTTCGTGACCATATGCAGCCGCTCCATTCGCGATGATGAAGGCGGCGATCGCTTTGTCCAGATCGGCGCTGAACAGAATAATAGTGGTTTTTTCTTTTTGGCTCATACGATCATCCTTTCTTTTTGGTTTATACAGGTATGGGTATCGAATTCACAAATAAAAGGAGTCATACTTGGCGCATAACCTTGTTTTGAGCAAGTTAACTAGTGCCCCCTGAAAAAATATAATTTTGTAAACTCAATATGACTTCTACATCAATATGTTGGTTCTATCAAAAAAAACTTACACTACATGTCGTGTCATATGAATGATCAGTTTTTAGAAAACTGAATTTTTCAGGGGAAACTAACTAATGAAGACTTGAACTCAGGCCGGTGATTTCGAATTTGCAAACGTTGATGTTGGAAGGAGATGCGGTTAAGAACCGCATCTCCTAAAAAACTTATCCTTTCTTTACGATAAACTTAAATACACCGTTGTCTTCTTTTGCCTCGATCAATTCATGGTTGGTCTGTCTTACCCATGCTTGAAAGTCGTTCATGGAACCTTTGTCGGTTGTGTGCAATTCCATAATTTGACCAGATTGAAGCGAATCGATGGCTTTCTTTGCTCTGACGATCGGCATCGGGCAAGCCAAACCTTTTGCGTCGACAAAAATGTCCGTCATGCTTGAAACCTCCTCTTCGTTTTTCCGTGATGTTTTATCCGTGATGGTGCACCGCGCAGCGGTTCGGTCCGATCTCGAGTTCAATGGCTTTTTCCGCATCTACCTGAAGTTCTCCCCGGTTGATGGCCACAATTTCCTCGAAATTCGGCGGTTTCTCCATGGAAACCGCGCCGGCCACTTGTTCTGTAAACGATTCTTTATCGGCGTTGCGCATAATTTCGTTATTCCCGCGAATCTCTCCGAGTGTGGCCCCGACAATCCCGTTATCGTTGATTTCCTGAATGTCGGCATAGTGAGCTGGAAGAACGAGACAATCATCCGGAAGATTGCTCAGCTTGTTGAATACGGTATCGTACAGATCCATAGCCCATTCTTTTGCTTTTCCTCCTAGATCAGGTCTTCCCAAACCGCCGACAAAGATGGTATCGCCGGACATCAGGAACCGGTTGTTAATCAGGAAGGAAGTTGATCCGGGAGTATGGCCTGGAGTAGGAATCGCCAAGACCTCCACGTCAATTTCTCCGACTCTGATACGGTTATGCCGATCAAGCGGCTCGAACTTCAGATTCGTATCCTTTACCTCCCCGGAAGAGATGTAGTAGGTCGCGCCGGTTTGTTCGGCAAGCTGCAAACCTCCCGAAATATGATCGGCATGAAGATGAGAATCCACGACATGTTCAATCTTGAAATGATGCTGCTTTGCCAGGTCAAGGTAGACATCGACCTTTTGATTCGGATCGATGATCATGCCTTTCCCTTCCGAAATGACCGCATAGGAAAGGCAGCCTTTAGCCAAACGGTTGATTTGAATGATTTTCAATTTTTCGTCCCTATATACGGTGGCGGGATAGTAAAACTGGCTCCAGGCAAGCATTCCGCCTTTTAATGACCAGGTTTTATACCCTTTTTCCATCAACATTTCCGCTACATAATCGGAAGCGCCGCCTTTCGCGCAAACAACGACAATTTCCGTATCCTTCGGCAGTCCCGCGTACACCTGCTCATCCTCTTCCAGAAAGTTAAAGTACGGAATGTTCATGGATCTCACTTTTTTGCCTTCAATTTTCCAGTCATTGTAATCTGTCTCGTTCCTTACGTCGAGAATCAAGATGTCTTCACCGCAATTCATTTTGCGGTGAAGCTCTTCCGCCGTAATCGAGAGAACTTTTTCCATCTTTATTCTCCTTTCCTGTTAAAAGTTCAGCGTCACCTGCGCGTCGAAGGCAAAATCCAAAAATGCCGCCGCGCCGCCAAGTTCAACTCCATCGATAAAGTGATCTTTTTCCAGTCCCATCACGTCCACCGTCATTTGGCATACGATCATGCGTACTCCGGATTCTTTCGCCATGTCCAGAAGCTGCGGAACGGTGGGAACGTGGACCTTCTTGAAGCCTTCCGCCAGCCCTTCGTTGCCCGGTTTGAGCTTCAACATTTGTTCCGCATCCTTACGAATGATGGACAGCCCTTCAAAGGTGAAAAAAATCGCCACTTCCGCGTCCAGCGCCGCAGCCGACGTCGCAATGTTCAATGCTTTATATGCGGTCTCCAGACCCGGAGAAGACGCGATAATCGCCACTTTTTTGTTTGCCATGTTTCGATCTCCTTTCTTTGATGTTTTTCATTCGTCGCTTTCTGTGGCTCCCTGCCACTGGGACATGCCCGGCACCACATTCTTCACTTTGGCAAATCCGCGCTCGGCAAGAATTTGGCAGGCCATATCGCTGCGGTTTCCCGTACGGCAAATCACTGCGTACGCTTTGCCCGGATCCAACTGACTTATTTTTTCCTCCAGTTGTCCCAAAGGTGCGGATATGGCGCCGGGAATGTGCCCGAAGACATATTCCGCAGGTTCGCGAACATCCAATACGATGATGCTTTCGCCGGAAGCCATTTTTTGGTTTAATTCCTCGTTGCTCATGGTGTGAGGGAATTTGACTTCCGCTTTTGTTTCGTTGTTTGAGGCTTTTCTCAAGAAATGGCGGAAAACCCCGTTCTCTTCGATAAGACCGATGTATTGATGGCCGGTCCGTTTGGCCCAGCTCTGCAAATCCGCGACAGATCCCTTATCGGTGGCCCGCACTTCGAGGACTTCCCCCGGCTTCATTTCTTCCATGGCTTTCTTGGTTTTTACCACCGGCATCGGACATGACAATCTTTCACATTCAAGGACACGATCCGTTTGGATTTCTCTGCTCACAACATTACCCCCCAGTATAGCATGGTGATTTTCCATATTCGATCTTCCCGGTCCATTCGATCATGCCGCCTTGCATATTGACGACCTTATAACCCATGGATGCCAGATATTCGCATGCCAGGGCGCTGCGGTTCCCGCTTCGGCAGATCACAATCGTTTCTTTACCAAGGTCCAGTTCCTTGTGTCTTTCCCCAAGTGAACCTAAGGGAATATGCTTTGCGCCGGGAATATGTCCCGATTCCCATTCGTCGTGCTCCCGCACATCCAACAGATTTAACTTTTCCCCACGTTCCAGCCGTCTTTGTACTTCCCGGGGGAGAATGTTTTTCGTATATGTTCCGGACACCTTCATCCACTCCTTGTTTACATCAAGATATCCACCCAAATCTTAATGACCGTTGCCGTGATGAGCGCGGCGAGAATCCATTGCAGCACCTTCACTTTCATTTTCTTTCCAAGCTTGGCGCCGAGCGGAGAAGCTACAATGCTCGCCACAACCATCACCAGGGACGGAATCAGAAGCATGTGGCCGCCCATCACTTTCCCGACCGTGGTACCGATCGAGGAAATGAACGTGATCGCCAATGATGAGGCAATGGCCACACGGGTTGGAATCTTCAGTACGACCAGCATGATCGGGACCGTGATGAAAGCGCCGGCCGCACCGACAATCCCCGAAAGGAGACCCACCGTCGCCGCGGCAATTATCGCGACTGTTGTGTTGAAGCTAACGTCGGAATAGTCGGTTCTGTCCGTTTCTTTTTTTGGCATAAACATCATGACCGCCGCAACGAGCGCCATAACGGCATACGTCAGGTTAATCGCGGAATCGGGCAGAAATTTCGAGCCGTAGCCGCCGATAAAACTTCCCGCAATAATAGGAATCCCCATGGCGAGGACGAGCTTCTTATTGATAAACCCGCCTTTGCGGTAAGCAAACATTCCGGCCAGCGTAGCAAAGAACACCTGGACCGCACTCACTGCGGAAACCTCTTGCGCGGTAAACGTCGCGAAACCAAGCAGCGGGGGAATATACAGCAGCATCGGATATTTAATGATGGAACCGCCGATCCCGACCATTCCGGAGATCATGGAACCGACAAAACCGATCGCGAATAATGTGATGACCCAACCGAGATCCAGTTCCATAAGACACCCCTTTCGTTTGTATGATTCCGATTTTGTTGTTTTCAATATACCTATAGGGGTATTTTTGAATTTAAAAAAATTAATTTGCGTATTGCATGATCGATGCTTTCAGCTTATTCAGCGGCTGGATACCGACAAAGGTTGCGGCTTCTTTCCCGTTGACAAAAAGTTTCAATGTCGGGATGCCTTGAATATGGTGTTTGATGGCGGAAACCGGATTTTCATCCACATTCACTTTTACGATGACGGCCTCTTTGTCCGCTTCTGCAGCCAATTGATCCAAAACCGGAGCCATCATGCGGCAAGGTCCGCACCACGGAGCCCAAAAATCAACCAGAACGACTTTGTTGTTCCTGATGATTTGATCCAAAGTATTGTCTGTTGCTTTTATTGTTGCCATAAAATTGTCCCTCCTTGTGATTTTCATATACCTATACCCCTATAGGTATAATAAATCGTTCTTGCCTTTTTGTCAATGCCAAATTGACGAAAGGACCGCCCCAAAGGCAGTCCTTTTGTTCCTTCTTTCGTTGTTACTTCCCAACGATTCTCTCCGTTTTGTAACCGCTAAACTAGAATTAACGGATTCCGCTAAATAAGATTGAACAAGACCTTCCATACCCTTCCTATTAAGGTATCATAGAACTGGTAATTCTAACACCAGGAGGAAGCGGTAGTGAGGAAAGAAAAAAGGTGGCCTATGTACTTCGCAATTCAGGAACAGAAAAGGCTAGGTTTGAGAAAGTCGCAAGTAGCAAGAAACCTAGACATATCTAGGAATACGGTGATCAAGTTCTGGGATCTAACAGTTGACGAGTACAAAGAGTTTTTGGAGAGACTCGAGACGAGGTCTAGGAAGTTGGAAGCGTTCGAGGCAGAGATCGTCAGCTGGTTGCGCAAATATCCGGATCTATCCGCGGCTCAAGTGATGGATTGGCTCAAAGAACGTTATGGAGGGTTAGAGGTTGCAGAAAGTACGGTTCGAAATTATGTGCGAGGCTTGAGAATGGAATATGGAATCTCTAAAGCTAAGAGAATGAGGCAGTACGAAGCCGTGGAGGAACTCCCGATGGGCAAGCAGATGCAGGTAGACTTCGGGGAAGTAACGCTCAGACATCAAGAAGGTCATTTGGTTAAACTCTGGTTTATCACCTTTGTCCTCTCGCATTCTAGGTACAAATACGCATTATGGCAGGACAGGCCGTTCATAACGGCAGATGTCGTAGATGCTCACGAACAGGCTTTTGAGTTCTATGGTGGTATGCCAGAAGAAATCGTCTACGATCAGGATCACTTGTTGCTGACCAGCGAGAACCACGGGGATCTCATTCTAACACATGCGTTTGGCAAGTATGTAGAAGAGCGCTCCTTCCGGATTCATATGTGCCGTAAGGGAGATCCCGAAAGTAAGGGTAAAATTGAGAATGTGGTGAAATACATCAAGCGGAATTTTGCCCGACACCGCTCCTTCACGAATGTGGACAAGCTTAACGAGCAGTGTCTTGCCTGGTTAAGCCGAACGGGGAATGCCACGATGCACCACACCATTAAAAAAATACCGGCCGAAGTGTACGCTCTCGAAAAAGCGTATCTCCGCCCGGTCCACAAAAAAATACAAATAAACAGTAATCCAAGTATAACAAGGGCGGTGCGGAAGGACAACACCATCTTGTACGAATCTAACCGGTACACCGTCCCACTTGGTACGTATGACCCCTGCAAAGAAGTCGGTGTGAGGGTCACAGAGGACAAACAGCTCATCATCTATGAGATAGACTCGGGAACTATTCTGGCAGAACATGCGCTGTGCCTCCATGGCAAGGGCAAACTCATCCGAAACAATAACCACGGACGAGACCGATCAAAGGGCGTTCAGGCCTACGTCGATCATGTCGCGGAACAATTTACGGATGCGGGCGAGGCTCGGCGTTATCTTGAGGAAATTCACAGGCAGATGCCTCGATACATAAGGGATCAATTACAGGCTATCGAGAAAAGCATAACGGAAGCTAGTGCCAAGACGGCTGACGACGCTCTAGCCTACTGCTTAAAGCACGGGCTGTATCGGGCTGCGGACTTTACCAATGCAGTAAGGTACTACGTGGAACAGGAACAACAGCAGCCTGCCAATAAGCCGAATCAAAGCGAGGTAAAGTTGCTTAGCGATGTGGATCCTACGAAACTAAAAGCCAAACCCGAGATACGGGGATTTGGAACATACGAGCAGATCTTAAGAGGTGGATAAAAGATGACAACGTCCGCGGGCGAGTTGAAGCAATGGATGAGCACGCTCAATCTGACCGAGGCAGCAAGTATCTTAGAGGAGAGTCTCTTGGATGCCCAGTCCAAGGATTGGAGCTACGGGCAATTCCTGAACCATATCCTCAAGTATGAGCTGCAGCGGCGGGAAGAAAAGCAACGAATTAAACGTATGAAATGGGCCTCGTTCCCTTTCGTAAAAACACTGGATGAGTTTCGATTGGAAGAACAGCAATCTCTTAGCAAACGCCACATGGAGCAATTGCGGGAGATGCTATGGCTTGAGCATACGTACAATCTAATTCTATTGGGCCCGCCTGGAGTCGGCAAAACGCATTTGTCCATAGGGCTGGGAATCGAGGCACTGGAGCGAGGCCATAAAGTCAGTTTTGTTGCAATGGATACTTTGGTACATCTTCTTAAGACACAAGAGATTGCGAGGACATCACAGATCCGAATGAAGCGCATTCTGTCATCTGATCTAGTGATCATCGATGATCTCATGTTCTTGGCCATGGAGAAAAGCGAATCGAATTTATTCTTTCAGTTTATTAACAAGCTCTATGGCCAATCATCGATCATATTGACCTCGAATAAAGGGCCGGAGGACTGGGGGGAGCTTCTCGGCGATCCGGCCATCACAACCGCGATTCTCGACCGAATATTGCATAAGAGTGAGGTGATTAAATTAAGCGGTGACAGCTTTCGCATCAAGCATCGAGAAACCATATTTGGTAATGTCTAGGTGTTGAAAGTTATTTAGCGGAATCTGCTCAAAAGTACTTGACGGTTACACCGTTTCTTAACTTGAGCGTTTTGCAGTAATCTGAGGCCTTGGGCCGTAAGGATTTTCAGACATAAAAAAGGGACTTCACCCCAACTTGGAGAAGTTTTCAAGTGACTAAACCCAAAAACCTCAAGGATGGAGGAAGTCACTTTGTATATTCTCCAAGAATGTCTGTTTTCCTTCGAAGAACTTTTAAAAATTCAACCCAAAGAGAGATTGCCGATCTTCTTCAGCTCTCTCGATCTGAGACCGTATGCCAAGGAACTGAGAAGCCGTTCACCCCGAGGCGCTGAGGGATACTGCAGACAAGGTATTCTACGAGCACTCTTGGCTGCGCCGCTTGAAGGAATAAGTACCTTTTCAGGGTTGCATAAGCGTTTGGATACGGATCTCCGGTTTCGTTATCAGTGTGGTCTTCCGCTGGATCGAGAAGCTCCTTCCATATCCACATTAAGCCGAGTTTTCTCAGAACTGACGAGAAAGGACTTGGCAAAACGGCTTTTTGAGGATTTGGTCACACGCTGTCAGCAGGAAGGTATCATAGAAGGCAGTAACGTCGCCATAGACAGCGCCGCTCTCCGCGCTTACGAGAAAAAGCAGCCCAAACGCAAAAGCGAGCAAACGGGTAATGCGAACTGGGGCGCAAAAATTGATTCCTTCGGCAATAAAATCACATGGTTTGGTTACAAAATTCATCTGGCGGTCGATACGAAAAGTGAATTGCCGATCGCCTTGGAAGTAACGCCGGCGCATGTCAATGATGGAGAAATGGCGCCGGACCTGATCGAGAAAACAGCGTCCAGGACGAGCACACGATTTTTCATACTCGATGCGGGCTACGACCAAATGAAAGTTTATGAGGCCGCCCGCAACGTCAAGGCACAAGCCATCATTCCCCTTAATCTGCGGGGGGAGAAGGAACCGCCTGCTGGCATGACCTCGAACGGAACACCGTGCTGTTCCATGGGTTATGCGATGACATACGGGGAGTTGACGGCGATATGCATAAATTTCGCTGCCCGCATGCCACGGGTAAAGTCGACTGTCCGCTTGGCATGGCTGCCTGCTCGTCTTCAAACTATGGAATGGTCGTCAAAGTAAATGCGAAGGATGATCTCCGGCGATACAGCATCCCTCATCGGGATACAAAGCGTTGGAAGGAACTTTACAATGAACGAACCAGCGTAGCTGCAACTCCCGATTGAAAACCTATTTGACGGCAGACGCCGCACATGTCCGGGGCATTCAGAAAGTCACAACTCACCAGTATTTGAATGCCATTGTTCTGCTTGCATCTGCGCTCGCCGTTTCTCATCATTCAAAACGGGCTGCCGCTTAGAAAACGAGCTGTTCTAAAATTCTGCAAGTCTGCCCTTTTCTTCATCCATATAATACCATTTTCGAAAATTACCCCTTAACGACAGTGAATATGCTATCGCTTCTTCTCTGAAACGGAATTATGCAAAACACTCAATGTAAACAATTTTGGCTCTATACCAAACATAGTGCTTGACAACATGTAGAGCCAAAATTGAAAAACATCTGTACATTCCATAAGATGGTTGTGCGACCAATCCAACTCGAGGAATGACAGATGCACAACCAGTATACTGATCTTTTAGTCAATTTACCAGAGGTAAATGTTCAACAGATTGTGGAAATTGATGAGCAAACGATCCATATTCAGGTTGTTCCAAAGTCACGCAAGCAGGCTTGCGCCATTTGCCGTTCGGATCGTTCGGTCATTCGCAAAGGCAGCAACCAAACCCGGAAAATTCGGCATGCTGACGCTTTCGGCAAAATCGTTTATCTCCTGGCTCCGGCCATTCGTCTGTTCTGCAAGAGTTGTCATGCCGGTTTTGTTTGGCGGTACTCGTTTGTCGGTCCTGGCAAACGCTACAGTACCGCGTCCGAGCAACAGGCCATTCACACCGCGTCGGTCTCCACCGTCAAGCAGAGTGCGGAGATTCATCGCATGCCGGCCAGCACCTTGCAGATCAAACACCAACGATGGTTGTCGGTGGAAAGTGAACGGCTTCGGCAATTGGCGTGGAAAGAGGCCGCCAGCAGCCGCCATCTCGTACTGGGCATCGACGATTTTGCGATTCGAAAAGGTCATACCTACAATACCGGCATCCATAACCTCCGAGGCGAGACGTTGCTGGATATTTTGCCCGGACGCAAACTGGAAGAATTGCGGGATTATGCGCATAAGCATCCGGAGTTTCTGGCGCTTCGTCCCAAGGCGGTGGTGATGGATCTGGCTCCCTATTACCATGCCTGGATTCAGGAATGTTTTCCTGATGCCCTTCGAGTCGCGGACCGGTTTCACGTGACGCGTTACGTGATCGATGCCCTTCAGGCGGTCCGAAAAGACGTACAGGGTTCGCTGTCGGCCAGAGCCCGGGCAAACCTCAAAGCCAAACACCGGCTTCTAAACCCCCAGGCAGCATCGTTGCCCCCTGAAAAGCAGCAGGAGTTACAAGAAATCCTCAGCTATTCGTCGCTTTTACAGCAGGTTCATGCCTGGAAAGAAGCGCTTGGGGAATGGTACGACGGTGCACCGGACGCCAAAGTAGCTGCCATCTGGTTTGACCGCTGGCTGGGACAAGGGGAACATTTTCAGCATCCGGCAGTAGCCACCTGCATCAAAACGATGCGAAACTGGCGAACGGAGATCGTCAATTATCACTCCTGTCGGTGGACCAATGCGGCGGTTGAAGGAAGAAACAACCGAATGAAAGCCTTTCAACGCCGACATTACTTCACCCGGAACCGGGAACGTTACGTACAAGGACTTCTGGTCGAATGTAACCGTGAACGATTTGGTACATAAAGTCAAGCACTAACTTTGATGTTGAGCCACAATTTTACTTGATTATGTTTGAAAAATAATAACGGCTGCCGAGAACAAAAGTCCCTGACAGCCGTCTCAAATTGATAATCCTTATTGGTAAATCTTCCTCACGGGCACCGTCTGGTTGCGGTTGCGGCCGACCGAGAAGATCGCGATCGGGATGCCCGTCAGCTCCGACACGCGCTCGACGTAGCGCCGCGCCGCGGCCGGCAGATCGTCCAGCGACTTCGCGCCGGAGATGTCTTCCTTCCAGCCCGGCAGCTCCTCGTACACCGCTTCGCATTCCGACAGCACCCGGAGGCTGGCCGGGTAATGCTCGATCCGTTCGCCGCGGTACGTGTAGGCTGTGCAGATCTTCACCGTCTCCAGCCCGGTCAGCACGTCGAGCGAGTTGAGCGACAGCCCCGTGATGCCGCTCACGCGGCGGGCATGGCGGACGACGACGCTGTCGAACCAGCCGACGCGCCGCGGCCGGCCGGTCACGGTGCCGTACTCGTGGCCCTTCTCGCGGATCAGGTCGCCGATTTCATCGTGCAGTTCTGTCGGGAACGGACCGTCGCCGACGCGCGTCGTGTACGCCTTCGCCACGCCGATCACCTGATCAATCTTCGACGGGCCGACGCCGGAGCCGATGCAGACGCCGCCCGCGGTCGGGTTCGACGACGTGACGAACGGATACGTGCCCTGGTCGATGTCGAGCATGACGCCCTGCGCGCCCTCGAACAGCACGTTCTTGCCGGCGTCGATGGCGTCGTTCAGCACGACCGACGTATCCGTCACATACGGCCGGAGACGTTCGGCATAGCCGAGATATTCCCGAATGATCTCCTCCGCGTCGAGCGGCTCGCCGCCGTAGACGTTCCGGATGATCTGGTTCTTCTCTTCCACCAGGCGGCGGGCCTTCGCCGTGAACTCCTCCGCGTCCATCAGATCGACGATGCGGATGCCGGCCCGCGCCATCTTGTCCATGTAGCAGGGACCGATGCCCTTGCGGGTCGTGCCGATCTTGCCGTCGCCCTTGCGCTCTTCCTCGAGGCCGTCCAGCACGAGGTGATACGGCATGATGACATGGGCGCGGTCGCTGATCTTCAGGTTGTCGGTCGAGAAGCCGTTCTCGTGAATGTAGTCGATCTCCTCGACCAGCGCCTTCGGATTGAGCACCGTCCCGTTGCCGATGACGCAAATCTTGTTATGGTTGAAGATCCCGGACGGGATCATGGTCAGCTTGTATTTCTTGCCGCCGATCAGAATGGTGTGGCCCGCATTGTTGCCGCCCTGATAACGCGCGACGACGTCCGCGCCTTCCGCCAGGAAATCGGTAATCTTCCCCTTGCCTTCGTCACCCCATTGAGTGCCGACGACAACGACCGTTGACATGCGCATTCCTCCCTTGGCGCGCCAACTGCGCATTATGAAGGCACGCCAAATTTTGCCGCCTTGCCGGCCGGCGGGTGGCGGCGCGCGGAAGGCAGCAAGTTCAGTGTATCAGCACGCTTCGGCCGTGTCAATGAACGAAAACGAACATTGACCCCGGACCCGCCGAGATCGTTCGGATTTATTGCCGCTAGGAAGCCTTGTCCGCGTCCCCGTGCGTGCGGTCGAGGCTGACGAACTTGTTGAAGTTTTTCAGGAAGACGAGCTCGACCGTGCCGACCGGACCGTTCCGCTGCTTCGCGATGATGATCTCGATGATGTTCTTTCGCTCCGTCTCCCGGTCGTAATAGTCGTCCCGGTACAGGAAGGCGACGATGTCCGCGTCCTGCTCGATCGAGCCCGATTCGCGCAGGTCGGAGAGCATCGGCCGCTTGTCCTGCCGCTGTTCGACGCCGCGGCTGAGCTGCGACAGCGCGATGACCGGCACCTCCAGCTCGCGCGCGATCTGCTTCAGGGTGCGGGAGATTTCCGACACTTCCTGCTGCCGGTTCTCCCCGGGCTTGCCCCGGCCCTGAATCAGCTGCAGATAGTCGATGACGACGAGGCCGAGCCCGCGCTCCTTCTTCAGCCGCCTGAGCTTGGCACGGATATCCGCGACCGTGACGCCCGGCGTGTCGTCGATGTAAATTTCCGCTTCGGACAGCGCGCCGATCGCCATCGTCAGCTTCTCCCAGTCGTCGCCTTCCAGACGGCCCGTCCGCAGACGGCCCGCGTCGACGTTCGATTCCGCGCACACCATCCGCTGCACCAGCTGCGAGGCGGACATTTCGAGACTGAAGATCGCCACCGTCTCCCGCGCCCGAACGCCGACGTTCTGCGCGATGTTGAGCGCGAACGCCGTCTTCCCGACCGACGGGCGGGCCGCCACGATGATCAGGTCGCTGCGCTGAAAGCCGGACGTCATCCGGTCGAGATCGGGGAAGCCGGACGGGATGCCCGTCACGCCGCCCCGGTGGTTGTACAGGAACTCGATCTGCTCGAACACGTCCATCAGCACATCGCGGATCGAGATGAACCCGCTTCCCGTCCGGCGGTTCGAAATCTCGAGGATGCGCTGCTCCGCATCGTTGAGCAGCAGCCCCACATCATCCGCGCCCGCATAGCCTTCCTGCACGATCTCCGTCGCCGTCCGGATCAGCCGGCGGAGAAGCGACTTCTCCTCCACGATCCGCGCGTAGTAATCGACGTTCGCGGCCGTCGGCACGACGCTCAGGAGGCGGGACAAATAATCGACCCCGCCCGCTTCCTCCAGCCGCTGCTTGTCCTGCAGCGCGGCGGTGAGCGTCACGAGATCGATCGGCTGCCCCGCTTCGCCGAGCTCGATCATCGTTTCATAGATCATGCGGTGGACCGGCTGGTAGAAATCTTCGGGACGCAGCCGTTCCATCGCCGTGACCAGCGCATCCGCTTCCAGCAAAATGGAACCGAGCACCGCCTGCTCGGCTTCGATATTCTGCGGCGGCACCCGATCGAATCCGATCTCCATCGCCGTCATATGCATCCTCCCGCTTGCCGCCGCGCCGCAATGCCGCTGCGGCGGCTATTCGGATCTTGTCCTCCATGCGTCCGGACGCCGCCCGATACCGAACCGTGCGCCCGGCGCATCGCGCGGAACACTTGGCAGCCCCGTCCTTCCGGGACGCTTATTCTTCCGTCACCTGGACGCTGAGGGTCGCCCGAACCTGCGGATGCAGCTTGATCGGCACCTTCGTGACGCCGAGTGTGCGGATCGGTTCGTCCAGCTCGATCTTCCGCTTGTCGACCTCGATGCCTTCCTTCGCCAGCGCCTCCGACACCTGCTTGCTCGTGATGGCGCCGAACAGCCGTCCGCCTTCGCCGGCTTTCGCCCGGATGACGACCGTCATCGCGTCCAGCTTCTTGCCGAGCGCTTCCGCCTCCTGCTTCTCCTGCTGCTTGCGGCGCTCCTCCGATTGCTTCTGCACTTCCAGCGTCTTCAGATTGCCCTGCGACGCTTCCTTGGCCAGGCCGCGGGGTAAAAGAAAATTGCGGGCGTACCCTTCCGACACGTCCTTCACTTCGCCCTTCTTGCCCTGGCCCTTCACATCCTGCAGGAAAATGACCTTCATTCGAACAACCCCTCTTCCTTGTCGATTTCGTCCAGGATCGCCTTGAGGCGGGCCGCCGCCTCGCTGACGGTGCCTTCCATCTGCGCGGCCGCGTTCGTCAGGTGGCCGCCTCCGCCCATTCGCTCCATGACCACTTGCACGTTCATGCTGCCGAGCGACCGGGCGCTGATGCCGATCATGCCGTCCGGCCGTTCGGCGACGACGAACGAGGCGAGGACGCCGTTCATGTTCAGCAGCTTATCCGCCGCCTGCGCGATCAGCAGCTGCGGATATTGCTTGCCCGGTTCGGCGGCTGCAATCGCGACATGGTCGTAATGAATGACGGCGTGCCGGATGATCTCCGCTTTCTTGTTGTACTCGTCCAGATCTTCCTTCAGCATCCGCTGGATGAGCGCAAGATCCGCCCCGTTGCGGCGCAGATACGACGCCGCCTCGAACGTGCGGGCGCCGGTGCGGAGCGTGAAATTCTTCGTGTCGACCGTCATGCCGGCCATCAGCGCCGTCGCCTCGATCGTCTCGAGCGAGATCCGGTCGTGAATGTATTGCAGCAGTTCCGTCACGAGCTCGCAGGTCGAAGACGCATACGGCTCCATGTACACCAGGACCGGGTTGGCGATGAATTCCTCGCTGCGGCGGTGATGGTCGATGATGACGATCCGTTCGGTCTCGGCGAGCAGCCGCGGCTCCTTGAGCAGCGACTCGCGGTGCGTGTCGACGACGACCGCCAGCGAGCGGGGGCCGATCAGCCCCAGCGCGTGCTCCGGCGAGATGAACCGCTCGTGCAGCGCCGGCTCTTCGCGGATCAGATCCATCATTTTCTGGATGGACGGGTTGACGCCCTCGACCACGATATACGCTTCCTTGTTCAGCGCTTCGGCCGCCTTCAGCACGCCGATCGCCGCGCCGATCGAGTCCATGTCCGGCGTCTTGTGGCCCATGATGACGATGTTGGCGCTGTCTTTCATCAGGTCGCGCAGCGCGTGGGCGACGACGCGGGCCCGGACGCGGGTCCGCTTCTCGACCGCGTTCGTCTTGCCGCCGTAGAATGTCTGCCGCTGGCCGACACGGACGGCCGCCTGGTCGCCGCCGCGGCCGAGCGCGATATCGAGGGCCGCCTGCACCCATTGTCCGACCTCGACGACGTTCGAACCGCCGGAAGCCATGCCGATGCTGAGCGTCATCGGGATCTTCTGATCCATCGTCATCTCGCGCACTTCATCCAGAATGACGAAGCGCGACGCTTCGAGCTGCTTGAGCGTCTTCATGTCGGTGACGATCAGGAACCGGTCGGAGTTCAGCCTGCGCAGGTACATCTGATAGCGCTGGGACCAATCCGTGATCTCGGCCGTCACCTTCGACAGCAGCGCCGCCCGATGCTGGTCGTCCATCCCCTGGGTCACTTCTTCCAGGTTATCCATCAGGACGACGCCGAGCGCGAGCTGCTCGTCCTCATATTTCCGCTGGAGATTCCAATGATCCGTCATGTCGAAGACGTAGACGAGCCGCTTCTCCGGGTTGAAGTTCAGCTTGTAGACCCGCTCCCCGATCATCGCCTCGAACTCGCCCGCCTTGTCCCGGTCTTTGCCTCCCAGGACGGGGAACAGTTCGGTCAGGGGCAGACCGACGGCCGAATCCCGGTTCAGAATGCCGGCCACATAGGGGTTGTGCCACTCCACGATCTGTTCGTCGCTAAACAGCAGAATGCCGAACGGCAGCTCGTGGATCACTTCACCCCCGATTTTCCCGATCCGGTACCTCAGCGAGCCGAGATACCGCTTCAGTTCGCGCCGGAACGCCCGCTCCGCGAGCATCGCGTATACCGCCATGGCGCCGGTCAGCACGAATCCGATCAGGCCGAGCACCCATTCGTACCAGGCCAGCGCGAGCGTCATCGCCGTCATCAGGATGAGCGTCCAGACATGATGCAGCCCGTACCAGCGTCTGATTAAGTTTTTCGGCATCCGGACGTAACCTCCTTATGACTTGCCGATCGACTTGCGGAGCGGGAACACCGTGTCGAACACGCCGATCAGGCTGAGCGGCGGGAACAGCAGCACCGGCACCGAGATCATGAGCGGCACGATGCGATGCCACCCTCTCTGATAGGCCAGGTAGAAGAAAAAGCCGATGGTCTGGATCGTAAACGCGAACCGCAGCAGCGGATACAGGTTGACGATAACCGTGCCAAAATAAGAATCATCGCCTTCCGGCACGATCCATTGCAGCACGATGACGGCCAGATAGGCGTATACAAGCCCGCGCGGCAGCATCCATTCCCGCGCCTTGCGGAAAGCCGGCACCTCGATGCCCATGCGTGCAAGCGCCCTGCGCGCCAGCCAATGGGTGACGACGGCGAGCATGAAGGACGCCAGAATGAGCGTCAGCGGCAGCGACCGGATCGCCGCGGCGACGAACGCCTCGGTCATCTCGGCATTCCAGCCGGCGGGCAATGCGCCCTGGGCGGCCAGCGCTTCCGCGTTGCTGCGGATCAGGGCCGCCAGTTCCGCCGTCATCTGGATGTCCAGCAGAACCGAGAGCAGCAGCATTTCCAGCAGGAACAGCCCCAGAATCGACACGCAGCCGGCGGTCAGGACGGTGCGAGCCGGAGCGCGGCGCTTGTAGAAGTGCCCCATGACAATGGCCGGCAACAGGAAGAAAAGGCCGACGAACAGAATGACCGGCCCGAACAGAAAAAGCGCCAAGGACAAAATGACGATCGCATGAACGGCGAACGAGATCGGCGTCAGCAAAACATAGAGTACCGTGAACGGGACCGCAAGCAGAAATACGGCCGGCAAATTCAGAACAGGCACAGCCGTCATGATGAGCAGGATCAGCGCGGCGGCGCTCCATGCGAGCGGCCGGATACCCGTGTTCACGTCGTTCACTCCCCGGTTCATTTGAGCTTTACGCTCCATTATAGCATAAACTGCCGGGTGAACGAATGGAATAGAAGATGTGAAAAGGGACCTCCGCCGCGGGAGGTCCCTGGTATCGTCTCCATCGTCCGTTCAGCGCTCGACCGTGATGACATCGCCTTCGTCGGACACGTGATATCCCAGTTGCGTCAAGAACGACAGCGGGGCGAACACGCGGCTGCCGATCGAGACGAGCTCCGTCTCCGCGCCCCCCGGTCCCGCCGCGCGGTAGCCGCGCTCGAGCATCAGCACGCCCTTCTCCGGCATGACGCCCGGCTTGGAACCGGCAGCCGGTCCGTCCGCGGCGGACGAGCCTTCGGACACCGTGTAGGTATGCGTGACGCCGTCCCAGGCAAGGCCGAAGCCGCGCTCGGTCAATGCGGTCAGATCGAAATACCGGGCGTCGCGGAATGCGACGAGCGGATATTCGGCGCCGTCCCAGTGCATCGTTCCCGCCGACTCCGACACCCGCACGAACTCGCTGCGAATGCCCCGGCCCGGGCGGACCTTTTTGTTCACGACGCCGTTCTCGAGCACGACCTGGCCTTCGACCAGCACGTATTCGATGCCTTTCGACGGCAGGTCCGGCCGCTCGACCGTCGCCTGATCGGCAATCGTCGCGAAGTCGAAGATGACGATGTCCGCGTCCATGCCCTTCGCGATCCGGCCTTTCTTCCGCAGCGCGGGCACCTGTTTCTCCAGCCGCTTCGCCGGCATCGTGCTCAGCTTGTCGATCATGTCGATCAGCGGCACGACTTCCAGCTCGCGCACGTACATGCCGATCGCCCGTGCGAAGTTGCCCGAAGCCCGCGGGTGGTTGTTGTTCCCCGGCTCGAGGATCGCGTCCGAACCGATCATGACATACGGCGATTTGAACGCTTCGATGACCGACTCCGGCGGGATGGCGTAGGCCACCGCGAGCTTGCCTTCCTTCCGGTATTTGGCGAATGTCTCCGCCGTCAGCCGTTCCGACGTGCCCGCGATCTGCAGATCGTCGTAACCGATTCGGAACCGCTCCTGCCAGCCCTTGTCGAACCGGGCGGAGTTCAGGTAGGTGCCCCAGAAATCGTAGGCATACGTGCAGGCGGTGACGTCCAGCCCCTCGGCCCGCGCTTCCTCGATCATCTGCAGCGCCCGCTTCATGTCGAACGTTCCGCCGGTGCTGTTGATATGGTCAATGTGGACGGCCGCGCCCGTCTCCCGCGCGTAGCCGATGATCTCCTCCATCGTGTCCGTCTCCGTGCCCGGCTCCTCGACGTCGGAATACCGGCCGTGGAAATAGACGGGCACGTTGTACTCGGCGGCCAGCTTCGCCAGCGCCAGCACCTCGTTCGAGTCGGTGCCCGGCGCATATTCGAGGCTGAACGAAATGCCGAGCGCGCCGTCGTTCAGCGCTCGCTCCGCCATCTCTTTGAGCTTCTCGATCTGGGCGGGCGTCGCCGCGTCATAGCGGCCTATCCCTAACGAGTTCCGCGCCTGCATCACGAAGAACGACGCGCCGAAGTGAACCGGCGGATGCTCCCGCTCGTAGTGGTCGAGCCACACTTTCGGATTTGTCGTGCCGCCGTGCATCGCGATGTTCGTCGTGACACCGTCGGCGATCTTCGTCCAGACGCCGAGCGCATTCGGATCGTACGACAGATTGTCGATGAAACCCGGCGCGACGACAAGGCCCGCCGCGTCAATGACCTGGCTGCCTTTGAGCGGATGCGAGGTGATGACGCCGATCGTCTTGCCGGTGATGCCGATGTTGAGACCTTCGCGATCGAGTCCCGTCTCCGGATTGATGACGCGGCCGTTCGTGATGACGATGTCGTAGGTCGCATCCAGTTCTTCCTGCGTCACGTCTTTATCCGGATCGTACGGCTGGTCTTCTCCGGGCTCCGCGGCGGAATCCTCTTCCCCGCCGGCGCCTTCATCCGGCTCCTGCGGCGTGTCGCCCGCATTGCCGTCCGTTCCTTCATCCGTCTGATCGTTCGGCTGCTCCGCGATCCTTCCCGGTTCCTGCCCGGCATTGCCGCCGTCCTGCGTGAACCACCAGACCGCCGCTGCCGCCAGGATCACAATGGCCGCCGCGATGAACGGCAGCAGGACGCGGGTCTTGAAGCCGCGTCCGCCTGCGCCGTTTCGTTGTTCCGTCATGTCTGCCTCCCGTATTCGTCTTCCGCCGCCGGCGTCAGCTTGTTGTCCGTCCCCGGCAGCAGTCCCTGTTCCATCATGACACCCGTGCAATAATCAATGATATCACTGCGCCGCACAATGCCGATGAACCGGTTCATGTCGTCGGTCACCGGCACGAAATTCTGCACTTTGACGAGTGCGATCAGATCCGCCATCCGGGCGTCGATGCTGACCGCCTTGTGATCGAGCCGCAGCGGCACTTCCTTGAGCGGCACGCGATGCGTCTCCGTGAACTTGAGGTCCGGCCGGCTCTTCATGTACCAGAGCAGATCGCCCTCCGTCACCGTTCCCGCGTAGCGGCCTTCCGCATCCAGAATCGGAACGGCCGAATAGCGGTGATACTCCATCCGCTCAAGCGCCTGCCGCAGCGTCGATTCAATCGTCACACAGACCACTTCCTGCTTCGGCAGCAGAAAAAAAGCGATGTTCATGCCGTTCCCCCGTTCCCGCGGACAATACCTCCGGCCGATTCAGCGCCCGTCCGTCCCGGCCTGCTCAGGTTTCGGCAGCGACTGAAAGTCCGCATCGGCATCAAGCCAGGCGCGGATCCATGATGTCACCTGCTCCGCATCGCGCTCGTCCGCGATGAAGTACCAGACGCCGCCCTCCATCCGGCCTTTTCCCTCAAGCGTATGACTGTAGATCGGGCGCGTCTTGCTTCTCAGCATCTGCTCCGCAAGCCGGAGCAGATCGTCCGGCGGAATGTCCGTCGCGAAATTGCTTCCCATAATCTCGATCAGTTCCGGAATTTTGCGCCACTCGCCGACTTCCGACGCCTTGTCGATGATCGCCTGCAGGAAAATCTGCTGGCGCTTCGTGCGGCTTGCGTCTCCGCCGGCGTCTTCGCGGAACCGGACATAGTTCAGCGCATCCTCTCCATTGTAAAACGGCTGTCCTGCTTTTACAACGAAGTGCTCGTGATTCGGGTCTTTGTTCACAAGGTCCTTCTCGATCGGCAGCTTGATGCCGCCGATCGTGTCGATCACCTCGCGGAAACCCTTGAAATTGATCGATGCGTAGTGATCGATCTCGATATCCAGAAACCGTTCAACCGTCTCGACCGCCAGCCCCGCGCCGCCGTAGGCATAGGCGTGGGCAATCTTCTCCGGCTTCTCCCGCCCGGGAATGGACACCCGCGCATCGCGCGGAATCGAGACAAGCAGCATGGCGCTGTCGCGCGGCCGGACGGCCGTTACGATCATCGTGTCGGACCGGCCGCGTCCCCGTCCCCGGCTGTCGGAGCCGAGCAGCAGCAGGGTGAACGGCCGATCGGCCTTCTCCGCCGCTTCCTCCCGGCCGTCCGGAAGCCGGTCGTCCTGCCGACCTTCCGGCGCGCTGAGGTCGATCGGCTGGTAAGACCGCTCAAGCTGCGCTTTTACCCGTTTGGCGAAAAAAAGATCAAAAGCCGCCAGTGCGATCTGCGTCCGGAACCAATATCCGGTCAGTCCCAGCAGGACGAACCCCGCGAGCAAGCCGGCCGCCCATGCCTTTCTGCGCGACAGTCTCATCCTTCCTGTCCTCCCAACGTTTTTCACACCCGCCGGCCGTTCTATACCTTGCGGCGTGCGAATACGTATGCAGTAGAACACGGGGCAAGCTGACCTTGCGTCAAGCTTCCCCGCCGCGAGGTGATCGCCGTGAACGGCCGCTCTTCCACCGGTCTGGAGATCCGCATCGCCGCGATGCTCTGCTATGCGCTCGGCTTCATCACCGGACTGATCTTTCTCGCCATAGAGAAGGACAGCCGATTCGTCAAGTTTCACGCGCTCCAATCCACGCTGCTGTTCGCGTCGCTGTTTATTATGAACGTCGTGCTTTCCTTCATCCCGCTCATCGGCTGGTTCTTCAACATGCTGCTCGTTCCGGCCATGCTGGTCTGCTGGATCGGCTGCATGCTGCTGGCGCTTCAAGAAAGGAAGTTTCTGGTGCCGATCGTCGGGCCGATTGCCGACAGGGAGAGCCGTCGTTTCTGAACCCTTGCGGACCATCCGCAAATAACGAACAGGCTGTTCCGCCCGTCTGCGAATATGACGAGGGAACAGCCTGAAAAGTTTCGTATGGAAAATCATTCCTCCAATCCGAACAGCCGGTCAAAGCCGGCTTTCGTGCGTTTGATCAGCTCCTCCGGATCTTCTGCCGGCGGCGCCGGCGTCAGCACTTCCTGCGCCACCGGACCGTCGTAGCCGATGTCGCGGAGCGCGTCGACGAATCCCTTCAGGTCAAGCACGCCTTCGCCGGTAATCAGCCGGTCGTTGTCCCGCAGCTCGTGCACCGGCAAGTTCTTGGCGTCGTTGATGTGCACATGAACCACCTGCCGCTTGTCGAGCCGCCGGATATCGTCCGGACCGGCGCCCGTCGTGACGACATGGTAGACGTCGACGAGCAGCCCGACGTTCGGCGTGCCGATGGCCGCGGCGAATTCGAGCGTCTCTTCGATCGTCCAGATGAACGGATGGCTCCATGCCGTCCGCAGATGATGCGGGCCGACGAACTCGAGCCCGAGCCGGATGCCGTAGGCGCCGAGCAGCTCGGCGCAGGCGCGCAGCCGGACGACCGCCTTCGCCATGAACCGCGCGGCCGGCTCGTCCGTCGACGGCAGGATATAGGTGCAGCAGCGTGTGCCGCCCAGCGCGGCCGCCGCTTCGGCGATCGCCGCCAGCTGCGGAAGCCCGGCGCGGAACTCGGCATCCGACTTGCGCCATTCGACCGGCAGGCCGATCGCGCCGAGCCGGACGCCCGTCTCGTCCAGCAGCTGCCGCACGCCGTCCAGTCCCAGTTCGCCGATCAAGCCGCGCGGGTCGAAATCGACAGCGCCGAATCCGTATTCGCCCGCCTTGCGGATCAGTTCCTCATCCGTCCATTTCGGGCCGAGGCCGGCCCTTGTCAGTCCTCTGATCATTGCTGCCCCTCTCTCCTTCCTTGCGTTACGCCCATTTGAACAGGACGCCCTGGTACTCGTCCTTGCGGCTCTTCAGCCCGTCATACGCCGCAGCCGCTTCCTCCGGCGCGAGGATGTGGCTGATCAGCGGCTCCACCCGGAGACGGCCGCTCTTCAGGAGGCCGAACACCACCTCGGAGTTGCGGACGAGCGAATGTTTCACGAACGGATCTTTCTCCACCGGGAATCGACATTCGTGGGCGCCCTTGAACGTGATGCAGCCGCGCCCGTTCAGATGCACGTAGTTAAGCAGATCCGTCACGTCCGTCTCGTACCGGCCGCGCGGGCTGCCGAGCAGAATCATCTCACCGTATTGGCGGATCCATGAGACGCTCTCGACCGCGACCTGCGGCACGCCCGTCGCTTCAATCAGCGTGCCGACGCCGCCTTCGGCGATCGCCTTGACCCGCTCCGCGGCGCCTTCGCCGCCGGCGACCGTATGCGCGATGCCGCAGGCTTCCGCCAGCCTGCGCCGATTCTCCGACAGGTCGACGCCGATGACCGTCGCCCCCTGCAGTCCCGCGAGTTGTGCCGCCATGTTGCCGATCAGGCCGAGTCCGGTGACGGCCACATAATCGCCCAATTCGATCGTCGACACGCGCAGGCTCGTCATCGCCACCGTCGCCATCCGCGTGAACGGCACCCACGACAGCTCGAGGCCGTCCGGCACTTTCAGGAAGACGCCTTCCGCCTTCACGATCTCGTACTCGCTGTGGTTGGCATAGTGGAAAACGACATCGCCGGCCGCAAAACCTTCGACTTCCGGTCCGACCGCCTCGATCCGGCTGACCGCGGCGTAGCCGGGAATGCCCGGCATGCGGAACCAGCTCTCCCCGCCGGACAGACAGGCAAGCTCCGTTCCCGGGCTGATCAGGGTATACAGCTTGCGGACGAGCGCTTCGCGTCCGACAAGCGGACGGTCGGGCACCGCTTCTTTCCGGACTTCCACTTGCTAGGGGGCCGTGAATACGATTTGCCTGTTCATGTTTCGGACTCTCCTTTTTGATGGTCATGGTGACGCTTGCTTTCCGCCGCATACCGGCTGGGCGGAACGCCCGTCTCTTTTCTGAAAATGCGGCTGAAATGGTGAATGCTCGCAAACCCGACCCGTTCGGCGATCTCCGTCAGCGTCGCGCCGCCCTCCAGGATGAGCCGCTTCGCCTGCTCGATGCGGACCGATGTGATGTATTTGTGGATCGTCGTGCCGAACTGCTCCTTGAACAGCATGGACAGATAGCCGGGCGAGAAACCGATGCCGGCGGCGATCCGCGCATTCGTCAGGTCCGGATCCGCATAGTGCCCGTGAATGTACGCGATGCAGCGCTCGATCGGAACCCAGCCCTTCGTCTCGACGCCGTCCGTCGCGGCCGCATCGAGGCTGCGCAGATACAGGGCGATCAGCTCGACGGCAATCGCCTTCATCCGCAGCCGCCGGACCGGGCTGTCTTCTTCCCGGTACAGTTCCAGCAGCCGATGGAACTGCCGCCGCAGTTCGACGCGGTCGGCGGCGCGGACCCGGACCAGCGACGGCATCCGCTCCAGCGTCCGCTCCCGCTGCGGGACGTCGAGTTGCCGCTTGTCCGTAATGCCGATCGTCCGCCACTTTTCCCGCTCCTCGTCTTCATACAGATCGAAATGCACGATATACTGCTCGAGCGTCGTTCCGGGAGCGGCGTAGATCAGATGTTTGAGCAGCGGATGCATGAGAATGACGTCGCCTTCCGACGCTTCGTATTTCACCCCGTTCAGGATGAAGTCGGCTTTGCCCTGTTCGATGTAGGTAAACACGTGATCGTAATCCAGCCATTCGCCGGCCAGCCCTTCCGACCGGGTGATCTTCACGCATCGCACGAACGGCGAAATGTCCCGCAGTATCGGAGGTTGCATCCCGTCTTCCGTTCCTCCCGCCCGCATCTTTGTTGTTTTGTCGGCAACCGTCGACGGGTTGTCCGGCCGCCGTCCCGGCCTTCTTCCTGTAAATTATAACGGATGGTCGACCGCCGAGTCTTTGAACAGAAGGCCTGAGATTTAACCAAAAGTACGTAAAAATTTTCACATAAGTAGCAGTATGACATAAAAAATCCCGGTCCCTTTTGTGAGGTCCGGGATTTCTGCCTGCCGATTACTCCGTCGTGTACGGCAGCAGCGCCAGCTGGCGGGCCCGCTTGATGGCCGTCGTCAGCATCCGCTGATATTTCGCGCTCGTGCCCGTCACGCGGCGGGGCAGAATCTTGCCGCGCTCGCTGATGAACTTGCGGAGCAGTTCGGTGTCTTTATAGTCGATGTGCGTGATCTTGTTCACCGTGAAATAGCAGACTTTCCGGCGCTTGTTCCGCCCTTTGCGGCCGCCGTAACGGCGTTCGCGCTCCGGCCGCTGCTGCGGCTGCTGCTGTTGCTGCGATTGCTGCGGCTGCGCTTGTTGTTGCTCGCTCATGGTCCGTCCTCCTTTGCTTCAGAAATCAGAATGGCAGATCGTCTTCCGAAATATCGATTGGGCGTCCGTCATCCTTGAACGGGTCGTCGTTGCGGGCGCCGCCGCGGCCGCCGCCGTAACCGCCGGACGATCCGCCGTAGCCGCCCGAATAGCCGGCCCCCGCGCCGTAACCTCCGGCATCGTCGCGGTTTTCCCGGTTCGGCGGTTCAAGGAACCGCACGTTGTCGGCCACCACTTCGGTCACGTACACTCTGCGCCCTTCGTTATTGTCATAATGGCGCACCTGAATCCGGCCTTCGACCGCTGCGAGACGGCCTTTGCGCAGATAGTTCGCGCATGTCTCGGCCAATTGGCGCCAGACGACGATCGGGATGAAATCCGCTTCGCGCTCCCCGGTGCTGTTCGTAAACGGCCGGTCAACCGCCAGCGTAAACTGCGTGACGGCCACGCCGGAAGGCGTATAACGCATCTCGGGATCCCGCGTCAATCTCCCGATCAATATGACCCGGTTCAACATGGCCTGGACCTCCCAATCGGAATGTGCTTCCGCGGATTTCGCGCGTTTACGCGGCGTCGTCGCGCACGATCAGATGGCGGATGACTTCGTCCGTGATCCTGAGTACGCGTTCGAGCTCCGCCACGACTTCGGGCGTGGCGTTGAAGTTCACCAGCACATAGATGCCGTCGCGGAACTTCTGGATCTCGTAAGCCAGACGGCGCTTGCCCAGAACTTCGGACTTGATGACTTCGCCGCCATTCGCGATGATCGCGTTGAACTTCTCGACGACCGCTTGGAGCGTCTCCTGTTCAACGTCCGGACGGATGATGTACATCACTTCGTACTTGCGCATCTCCGTTCACCTCCTTATGGACTGAAGGCCCCCGTGCGGGAGCAAGGAGCGAGCGTCCCGTGTCGGGACAATGACTCGCATACCTACATACTATACCAATAATCGCACTTCTCGGCAAGTATCCGCCGATCCTTCCTTATACCCCGGATGTTCCCGTTCATGACCGGCGCCCCGCCAGCCAACAATATGGGCAGCATCCAAATCAAGCGAAGGAACGGAGGGGCTGCATTCATGGGCGAGTGGACCGAATTCGACGCGGGACATTCCGCGCCGAACGACGGGTGGTACATGGAGGTCGGCGACAACGACCACATTATGGGCATCAACGATCCGCGCAAAATTTATCTGCGCAAAGGCGAGAAGTTCCCCGGGCCATCGAATCATCGCCGCAAGTGGAAGCGCGTGAAAAAATAACAGAGAACCTTCCACAGACTCCAGGGCCGGAAGTTTCTTTGTCTGTGGAAATATTACCCATGTCGTAACCTGACGGCCATGCAACCTCTTTTTTCTGGAGGTTTTTTTGGGGGAACCCCTCAACCGCTACCAGACCTTTTCAGACACCTCCGATTTACCTCCATTCCAATGTGCTTCACAGTATTTTTTACCCCGTTAAGTTTTAAGAGCTCACAGGGCCGATTATGGCTGTCCGCGTTGAGAGGGGCAACGGGCCGGCGCGTCACAGCCGGGCCCCTCCCATGTTGCACGCGCCCGACCATTCCGACCATTTACTTCATTCACAAGATGGCCGTTGTAATCGGCTAAAAGCGGCTAAACTAAATTTGAAAACACGAAAGTTGATACTTTTTTGATACTTTGTTGACAGTTATCCAAGGAGATTCCAGGATGCGCATAAAAAACGCAAGACACGAATCGCTGTGGAGTACGACGGCAAGTTAAAGCATTGCGGATCATACGAAACAGCAAAAGTAAGATTCGAACAAGTTAGAGGCGAAAGGCTGCGACAAAACACGTAATTGTCCGCATAGATTTTCAAGTTGTTCTAGAGTGTATTCCGATGGTCTTCGTTCGTGCTTTCAGCGTCTCTTTCAGCATGTTCCGTTCCATGATGGCGATCGCTTCCGGATCACCGGCTCCAACCCGATCGAGCGACGTACCGATCCGCTCTTCCATCCAGCGTATCGCCTGAAAAAACCTGATCTTCGACTGTTTTAGATCTTCCCAATTATCCACAAGATACCACCCTCTTAACAAGTACTGAGTTATCTTACCATTCCGCTAAATTTTCGATTTCTATGTTGCTGTTAACCACATATTCTGCCGCACTACTAAAGAGAAATGGATTTTTGGTATAATCTGATCAGGCTACAGTTAATCCTTCCTTAGTCATTAACCAATGATGAACGCGATTGACTTCAATGTACTTGTCAATTTTGGCATTTTTCTAATCGCGTGCATAACGCTGGTGATCAAATTGATTGAGATGACCCAGAAAAAGAACTAATCCCTGCCAGAGGAAGCAAACTCGCAGCAGGGTTAGTCGGCAGACTAAGGGTTGATTCCCTGTAGCCTGTTATGAAATGCGGATGGCGTGGCAGCGCCGTCTGCATTTTTTGTTCACAGTTTTACATTATATAAAGCAGTGACACAATTTGTGCCTTTTTTTAGATTGTAGCCTAGTTGTAGCCTTGAGGCAACAATTTGTTACCTCATGAGACTGCCGGAAAAACAATCCCCTGACAGCAGTGTGGTTTGTCTATTTTTATAGCAGCTGCTGCGGTTGTCGTTGCGGTTTGCTAAAACACTTGATCTATAAGCGTTTTGCCCATTTCGGTTCATTGCGTTTCGGATCCTTCGTGATGAGCCGCAGCAAGATCGCTACTGTCTTAACGGCCACCATTTTTTTCTTCTTTGAGCGAAGTTCACGCAGCTCACGCAACAGCGCAAAAATGCGACTCCTGTCCGGAGCCGCATGATGCTGTGTATGGAATGGCGGAGAGGGTGGGATTCGAACCCACGCACGGCTTGCACCGCCTAGTTGATTTCGAGTCAACCCCCTTGGGCCTCTTGGGTACCTCTCCGTGTTTGGCACAAGCAGAATTTATATTACCACAGGGGACTGGCCGTTGCAAGATGCAATCTCCGCCATTGAAGCAACAGATAAAATATTCGAAAATTCACTCATTTCGCAACCTGCAAGTCAGGCGGATGGCGTGGAATCCGCGCCTCCCGTCTCCGGCTTCGGCTCCGCGGGGCGCAGCACCTTCTTCATATATTTCTCGAATTTCGCGCGCGGAACGAGCACGCTGTGCTTGCAGCCGACGCATTTGATCCGGATGTCCATCCCCATCCGGATGATCTCCATCTCGTTCGTGCCGCAGGGATGCGGCTTTTTCATCTGCACGATGTCTCCCAGGCCGAACGTCTTCCGCTCCACGTTCTCCCTTCTCCTTTCATGCAAAACCCAAATCCGTCATACCGGCCGTCAGCGGTATCCGGTTCAACCCGGAGATGTCCGCAGCTCGTTCAGCGCCCGCCTGAGCAGCACATTGAGCGCGCGGGTAACCTCTTCGTGCGTATTCGGCTTGCATTCCGCGACGACCCGCACCGTCGCGCTGTCCGCGCTGGCCGTCACGACCCCGAGCACTTCCGGTTCGCGCACCACATTGTCGTCCTTGAGCTGCCGCGCCGCCTCGCCGATGACGGCCATCGCCCGTTCCAGGCTCACCCCGCCGTCCACCGTCACATCGACCACGGCCAGCGCGTTGTGCAGCGAATAGTTCGTCACGTCGTTGATCTGGCCGTTCGGTATGATGAACACTTCGCCCGTCCAGCTTCTCAGCCGGGTGGTGCGCAGCCCGATCATCTCGACCTTGCCTTTGTAGCTTCCGATCTTCACTTCGTCGCCGACGCCGAACGGATCTTCCAGGATGATGAACAACCCGGAGATGACATCGCGGACCAGGCTTTGCGCGCCGAAACCGATCGCAAGGCCGACGATGCCGGCGCCCGCCAGCAGCGGCGCCAGGCTGATGTTGAACTCGCCCAGAATGAGCAGGAAGGCAACGAAATAAATGCAGTACGATACCGTGTTGTTCAGCAGCTTGCCGACAGTCTGTACGCGCCGCGGTTGAATCCGGACCCGCTCCGGACTGCGGTCGATCAGCAGGCGCTGAATCGCCTTGTGCAGCACTTTGGCCGCAATCCAGGCGGCAAGCAGAATGAGCGCAATGCGAAGCGCGGACATGCCGAGGTCGATCCACATCCGTTCATCCTTCAAGTCCACCGCCAGAACATGCAATCCCGTTGCCGTCATGCGTTCGCCCTCCCCGCATCGTTCGGATCTTCCCATGCCATCGGCATATAGCCTTGTTCCGTCAAGATGTAGATGCCGCGAATCTCCACATGTTCCTGTCTGATGATGCTCAGAATTTCCGGCAGATTTTCATCGGGGAAATCGATCGATATCGCGCAGCCGGCCGTAATCTCCTTCGGCGTGGGGCGGATGTCGATCTCAATCCCGGCATATTCAAACAGCATTTCCGCCCGCAGCGCCTGCTGGGTGGAATCGAAAGCGGCCAACATCGCAGCGTCCCCTTTCCTGATATGATGCCGCGGCACTGCCCCATGGCCCTGCAGTCCCGTTTTCCGTCCTGGTCAGTATAAACCGGCCACGATGTCCATATACTAGTAACACGCTGTTTGCGGAGGGGATGCCATGAAGCCGGCCGTTCGAAGAGAAGCGCCGCTCAAGGTCGCGCATGCCGATGCGAATGCATGTGCGCTGCTCACCGAGCGACTGACCCACTATATGACGACGATGGCGGAGAACCGCCGGATTGCCATCGTGTGCATCGGCACGGACCGGTCGACCGGCGATTCGCTTGGTCCCCTGGTTGGCACGAAGCTGTCCAAATACCGCAGCCCGCATTTCGATCTGTACGGCACGCTGGAGCATCCGGTTCATGCGATGAATCTCGAGGAAACGCTGCACAGGATCGAACGGAAGACGCCCCGGCCGTTCATCATCGGCATCGACGCCTGCCTTGGACAGGCCGCCAGCGTCGGCTGCATCCAGATCGGCGAAGGTCCGGTTCGTCCGGGCGCCGGCGTCAACAAGGAGCTGCCGCCGGTCGGCGACATTCATATGACCGGCATCGTCAACGTCGGCGGCTTCATGGAATACTTCGTCCTGCAGAACACCAGGCTGCACCTGGTCATGCGCATGGCCGATCTGATCGCGCTGAGTCTCATCAACGCCGTCCATGCCGTGAGGCGGCAGCGGCCGCTGGCTGCAGTCCCGCCTGTTCAATCGCCTGCCGTTCCTCAGGCGTAAGCGGATAGGTTGACTCTCCGCCCTTTACCGGTTTCGCGTAGACGTAGGTTTCTTCCCGGCTGTGAATGCCGCTCAGGACGACGCCGCTCCGCTCTTCGTTCACGATGGCAACCGCAAAGCTGAGATCGCTTCCTTGGCCGGCGAACGCATTGTAGCGCACAATTCCGATTCTGCCGGCCGATTGTCTGACCGTCTCTTCGAGCCGGCTCAGTCCGCCGGTCAGCCGTTCGATCTCCCGCACGGCATCCGCGGTCCGCTGCTGCAAGCTGCTGATGACCGTCTCCAGATCGGCCACCCCCGTGCTGCCGATCATCGCCCGGTATTGCCGGGTGAGCCGGCTCAGCTTGCGGCTGACGACAGCCAGCCAGATGAGCAGCACGACGACCAGCAGGCCGATTCCCGCGATCGCCGCATACAAGATTTCCGAATCTTCTGCCCTCATCGCTACTCCCCCATGTTTTCCGATCGATTTCTGTATCTTCTGCAACGTCTTCAGACAGCCGTTTCAATAATACCGGCTGATCTCCTTCGCAGCCGCGATAAGTGCATCCACGTCCGCCTCGGTCGTGGAATGGCCGACGCTGGCGCGCACCGCGCCCGTGGCCGCCGTACCCGCCGTTCCATGCGCCAGCGGGGTGCAATGGAACCCGGCCCGGACGGCGATGCCGTAATGCCTGTCCAGGATGAACGCCGTCTCCGATGGATCGGCGCTGCCGATAATGAATGAGACGATGCCGGTTCTCGGTTCGCCCGGTTCCGGACCGAGCACGCGCACGTTGCCGATCGCAGACAGCCCCTCCATCAGCCGTTGCGCAAGCGACCATTCCTTATTATAAATGTTCTCAACCGTCTCATGCAGGATGTACCGGACGCCCGCCGCCAGCCCCGCCAGCCCCGGGGTATTGACCGTGCCAGATTCGTAGCGGTCGGGCCGCATGTCCGGCTGTTCGGCCGCTTCCGACTGGCTGCCCGTTCCGCCGTGCAGAATCGGCTCGAGGTTGACCTCCGGATGAATGTACAAGCCGCCCGTCCCCTGGGGACCAAGCAATCCCTTGTGTCCCGGGAACGCCAGCAGATCGATGCCCATCGCCTCCACGTCGATCGGCAGGATGCCGGCGCTCTGCGCCGCGTCGACCAGCAGCCGGATGCCTCTCTTGCGGGTCATGGCGCCGATCTCGGCGACCGGCAGAATCGACCCGAGCAGATTCGAACTGTGGTTGACGATGACCAGCTTTGTATTCGGCAGCAGCGCTTCGCGGACGCGCCCCGGGTCGAGGCCGCCGCGTTCATCCGTCTCCACATAGGTGACCTTCACGCCGATCGTACGCTTCAAATACTCGAGCGGCCGCCGGACCGCATTGTGTTCGACTGCCGTTGCGACGACGTGATCGCCGGGCTGAAGCAATCCTTTGATCGCCATGTTCAGCGCTATGGTCGTATTGAACGTCAGCGCGATGTCGTTCGGATTGGCGATTCGAAACAGTTCCGCCAGCGCTTTCCGCGCCTCGAACACGATCCTGCCCGCGCTGACCGCCATCCGGTGGCTTCCCCTGCCGGGATTCGCGCCGTCATGCACCATCGCATCGCGCACCGCTTCGATCACTTCCGGCGGCTTCGGCCATGAAGTCGCCGCATGATCCAGATAGATGATCCGTTCCGTTTTTGCGTCCATGCTAGCCCCCTGCTTTCCCCGCCGCACAGCATGCGAATTGGCATACCTTAGTGTAATCGTTCCCGCCCGGGATTACAACTCCGGGATGCCGGCGTTTTCTCCGGTTCTGCGCCGTTGTCTGCAAGCCGATGCATCTCGGGCGGCAAGCGTTTCTTTTTCGCGACAAGCGGCGCCCCCACGTCCATCTGCGCGACGCGGCGCCCGGGAAGATGCAGGTCCAACCGGGAGAAGGAAGCGTCGACATGGAATGGGCGCTTTCCGCTGCATTTCCATTGAATATCTGGAGCCGGACGAGTATGATGCCGCGAAGGATATTCTCCGGCTGACAATTAGGGGCGCCTCCGGCAATGGTTCATCGGATGGCGCCCCGTCTTATTTGCAAAACCTTTCTTGCCCGACTCGGCCGCCGTCAGGCCAGCCGTTCCAGCAGTTCCAGCAGCCGCTCCAGATCCTGCTTGCCGTAATACAGCAGCTCGATCCGACCCTTGTCCTTCTGATGACGGATGCGAACCGTCGTCTTGAACCGTTCGCGCAGCGTCTCCTCGACCTGCTCGATGTACGGATCGCGCTTCTTCGCCTTGACCTGGGCCTTCTTGACGGCCACATTTTTGCGCCCGAGCTGCTGAATGGCATCTTCCAGCTCGCGCACGCTCCATTCGTTCTCGATCGTCTGCCGGGCAAGCTCCCTCAGCTTCTTGTCGTCCTTCAGACCGGCCAGCGCCCGTGCATGCCCCATGGACAATGTTCCACGTGAAACATGCTCCTTCACCTCAGCGGGCAACGTCAGCAGACGGAGAAAATTCGCGATATGCGAACGCGACTTTCCGACCTTCAGCGACAATTCCTCCTGGGTGAGCTGGAACTTGTCCATGATCGACTGGTAGGCAAGCGCCAGCTCAATCGCATTCAGATCTTCCCGCTGCAGGTTCTCGATCAGCGCGATCTCCATCACCTGCTGGTCGGAGAAGTCGCGCACGACCGCAGGGATCGTCGCATTGCCGCACAACTGGGATGCGCGGAAACGACGCTCGCCCGCGATGATCTCGTACCCTTTCACGACGCTGCGCACAATGATCGGCTGAATGACGCCGTGCTGCCGGATCGACTCGGCCAGTTCCCTGATCGCTTCTTCGTCGAACGTCTTGCGCGGCTGATACGGGTTCGGACGAAGCTGGTTCAGCGGAATTTCGATGACCTTGTCATCTTCGCCTACCGTCAGAGAAGGAATAAGCGCGTCAAGCCCTTTCCCCAGCCGTCTGCTCATGGGTCATCACTTCCTTCGCCAATTCGAGGTAGACTTCCGCGCCCTTCGATCTCGGATCATACGTGATAATGGACTGCCCGTGCGACGGCGCTTCGCTCAAGCGGACATTGCGCGGGATGATCGTCTGATACACTTTCTGCTGAAAATATTTCTTGACTTCCTCGATCACCTGAATGCCGAGATTCGTCCGCGCATCGAACATCGTGAGCAGCACGCCTTCGATTTGCAGCGATTTGTTCAGATGTTTCTGGACAAGCCGAACCGTATTGAGCAGCTGGCTCAGGCCCTCAAGCGCATAATACTCGCACTGGATCGGAATGAGGACCGAGTCGGCGGCCGTCAGCGAATTGATTGTCAGAATGCCGAGCGAAGGAGGACAATCGATCAGAATGTAATCAAACATGTCCCGCACTTGTGTAAGCGACTTTTTCAGCCGGATCTCCCGCGAAATCGTCGGCACCAGCTCAATCTCCGCGCCGGCCAGCTGAATCGTGGCAGGAATCAGCGTCAGTCCCGGGATGCTGGTTTTCACCATGGCATCGCGCGGATGCACGTCATTGATCAGTACGTCATAGATGCAGTTGTCAACATCCGCCTTGTTGATGCCGATGCCGCTGGTCGTATTGCCTTGAGGGTCGATATCGACGAGCAGCACCTTCCTCCCCAGCGATGCCAGCGATGCGCCCAGATTGACGGATGTCGTCGTCTTGCCGACTCCGCCTTTCTGATTCGCAACCGCAATGATTTTCGACAATCCGGTTCACCTCTCACCTGCTGAGTTAACCCTATCTTGTTAGCTCCTGCGCTGACCGCCGCTTGCAGCGGACCGTACACCGCGGGCGACACCGCAAGCCTACCGTTTCGGAATGCGGATGACGATTTCGTAATGTTCGCCGCAGTCGCGTTCGTCCGTCTTGATGTCGATGCCGGACCCCGCCACCATCTCGACGGACTGGCGAATGGTGTTGAGCGCGAGGCGGACGTCCTTCGTGAACGAGATCCGCTTCGAAGACTTCTTCGACTTCGCAGAAGCTTCCTTGTAGAACGCGGCACGCGCTTCCGTCTGCTTCACGTTCAGTTCCTTGGAAATAATATCCTCCAGCACCTTCACCTGGAGTTCTTCCGACTCCAGCGACAGCAGCGCCCTCGCATGACGCTCGGTAATCTTCCGTTCCATGAGCGCCTGCTTTACCGGTTCGCTGAGATGCAGCAGCCTGAGCTTGTTCGCAATCGTCGATTGGCTTTTGCCGAGACGCTGCGCCAAGCTTTCCTGCGTCAGATTGTGCAGATCCAGCAGCTTCTGGTAAGCAACCGCTTCTTCAATCGCGGTCAGCCCTTCCCGCTGCAGGTTCTCGATCAGCGCGATCGATGCCGCCTGGGAATCGTTGAATTCGCGGACAATCGCCGGAATCGTCTCCAGCCCCAGCTTCTTGACGGCGCGCCAGCGCCGCTCACCGGCGATAATCTCGTAGCGCCCGTTCCGGACGCGTACGACGATCGGCTGGATGACGCCGTGCGTGCGGATCGTCTGGCACAGTTCGTCGATTCGCTCGTCATCGAAGATTGTCCGCGGCTGGTAGGGGCTCGCGTCGATCTCGCCGACGGGGATCTGCTTCACTTCGTCTTGATTCGTGCGGTCGCCCAGACCGAACAGCCGAGAAAATTGCTCCTTCATCATGTCATTCCCTACCCCATTCAGAATGCCGCTGCCGATCCGCCCGGAAGACAGGCTGCTGTCGCAGCCGCCCAAGGCCGCTCAAAACGCCCGGTCTTCCGGACGAACCGTATGCATCCGCGACAGCCGAAACAAAACGCCGATGTTCCATCGGCGTGATGTTGTTTGTTTCGTTGTTGCCGTGCTGCATCGAACCATCGCCATTCGCAAGCATAATCATTCGAGACACGGAATCCGATTTCCTGCTTGACAAACCGATTTTTCACATTTGTTCACGGAAAATGTTTCACGTGGAACAACGTCTGCCGGAATGGCGGCCGCTCGGTCATCAGACGATCGGCTGCTTCGCCGGAATGCCGGCCTTCCGCGGATACCGCGCCGGCGTCCGGCCCGATTTGCGGATGATCACGATGTGCCGGTCCGCCTGCTCGAATGGCAATTGCAGCGCATGCACCGTCTCGAGCTTGCCTCCCAGCTCGGACAGCGCCCGCTTCGACTCCGCGATTTCTTCCGCGGGATCACTGCCCTTCATCGCGGCGAATCGGCCGTCCGGCCGCGCGAACGGCAGGCAGAACTCGGCGAGCACGTTCATTCTGGCGACCGCGCGGGCCGTTACGAGGTCGTATCCGTCGCGGTGCTCCGGCATTCTGGCCGCGTCTTCCGCGCGGGCATGCAGGCAGGTCACGCCGGCAAGGCCGAGCTCCGCGGTCAGATGCTCGAGGAACCGGATCCGCTTGCCGAGCGAATCGACGATCAGCACGTCAAGATGCGGGAAGCAAATCTTGAGCGGAAGACTCGGGAAGCCCGCGCCGGAACCGATGTCGGCCAGCTTGCCGGTCCCGTTCAGATCCAGATGGAACGCGAGCGTCAGCGAGTCGTAGAAATGCTTCTCGTACACCGCTTCCCGCTCCGTGATCGCCGTCAGATTCATCCGCTCATTCCATTCCACGAGCAGCCGGAAGTACGTCTCGAACCGTTCACTCCGCTCCGGCGTCAGATCCAGATTCCGCTCCGCCAGCAGCTTCTCGAACCAGGACGGGGCGCTCAAAGGTCACGACCCCCGCGCCGCCGTCACGCGGTTGTAATGCTCGAGATACACGAGCAGGATGGACAGGTCGGCCGGCGAAACGCCCGAGATGCGCGACGCCTGCCCGATCGAGATCGGCCGGATGGCGGTGAGCTTCTGTTTCGCCTCCGTCGACAGGCCGTGCACGGCGTAATAGTCGATGTCTTCCGGAATCCGCTTCTGCTCCATCTTGTTCAGCCGCTCCACCTGCTGCAGCTGCTTCTCGATGTAGCCCGCGTACTTGATCTGGATCTCGACCTGTTCCTTCATCTCTTCGGTCAGTTCGACCGGCGAAGGCGTCACGGTCTCGAGCATCGCATACGTCACTTCCGGACGTCTGAGCAGCGTCAGCGCGTCGACCGTGTTCTGCGCCGGAGCGGAGCCGGCCATCTCCAGCACCCGCTGCGCTTCCTCCGGCTTCAGCTTGACCGTTCTCAGCCGCGCGATCTCGTCTTCCACCTTCTGCTTCTTGTCAAGGAACTTGCGGTACCGCTCCTCGCTGATCAGCCCGATCTCATAGCCGACCGGCGTCAGGCGCAGATCGGCATTGTCATGGCGCAGCAGCAGCCGGTATTCGGCGCGCGACGTGAGCAGCCGGTACGGCTCGTTCGTCCCCTTCGTCACGAGGTCGTCGATCAGCACGCCGATGTACCCTTGCGCACGGGACAGGATAACCGGATCCTTGCCCTGCACCTTGCGCGCGGCGTTAATGCCCGCCATGATCCCCTGGGCGGCCGCCTCTTCATAGCCGGATGTGCCGTTCAGCTGGCCGGCCGTGAACAGCCCCTCGACGAGCTTCGTCTCGAGCGACGGCTTGAGCTGCGTCGGCACGATGACGTCATATTCGATCGCGTAGCCGGGACGCATCATTTCGGCCTTCTCGAGGCCCGGAACCGAGCGGAGCATCTTAAGCTGCAGCTCCTCCGGCATGCTCGTCGACAGCCCCTGCACGTAATATTCCTTCGTATTCCGACCCTCGGGCTCGAGGAAAATCTGATGCTTCGGCTTGTCGGCGAACCGGACGATCTTGTCCTCGATCGACGGACAGTAGCGCGTCCCCGTCCCTTCGATCAAGCCCGAATACATCGGCGCGCGGTGGAGATTTTCCTGAATGATCCGGTGCGTCTCTTCCGATGTATAGGTGAGCCAGCACGGCAGCTGCTCGACTTCGCGGTATTCCGTCTCATAGGAGAAATATTTCGGCTTCTCGTCGCCCGGCTGAATCTCGGTCTTCGAGAAATCGATCGTATCCCCGTGGATCCGCGGCGGCGTGCCGGTCTTGAACCGGATCAGCTCGAAGCCGAGCGAGCGCAGCGATTCCGACAGCTTCACGGAAGGCTGCTGGTTGTTCGGTCCGCTCTCGTACATCAGCTCGCCGATAATAATCTTGCCGCGCAAGTAAGTGCCCGTCGTGATGACAACCGCCTGCGCGTAATATTCCGCGCCCGTCTTCGTCCGGACGCCCTTGCAGCGTCCGCCTTCGACGATCACTTCCTCCACCATCGCCTGGCGGAGCGTGAGCCGCTCGGTCCGCTCCAGCGTCTGCTTCATCGTGTGCTGATACAGAAACTTGTCCGCCTGCGCGCGCAGCGCATGGACCGCCGGCCCTTTGCCCGTGTTCAGCATCCGCATCTGGATGAACGTCTTGTCGATGTTCCGTCCCATCTCGCCGCCGAGGGCGTCGATCTCGCGCACGACATGCCCCTTCGCCGGCCCGCCGATCGACGGGTTGCACGGCATGAACGCCACCATGTCCAGGCTGATCGTGAGCAGCAGCGTCTCGCAGCCCATCCGCGCCGCGGCAAGCGCCGCCTCGCAGCCCGCATGACCCGCGCCGACGACGATGACGTCATAATGTCCCGCTTCGTATCCCACAGCTTCACCCTCTTTCATTAAGAAAAAACCATCCGCCGACCTGCCCGGGTTCATTTTCCGAGACAGAACTGCGAGAAAATCTGGTCAATCAGCGATTCCCCGGCCGTATCGCCCGTTATCTCGCCGAGCCGCTCCCATGCCGTCCGGACATCGATCTGGACGATGTCGATCGGCACGCCGGCGTCGGTCGATTCAATGGCGTCGACCAGCGCCTGCTCCGCCTGCTTGAGCAGCGCGGCATGGCGGGCGTTCGACACATAGGCCGCTTCGCCGCCTTCCAGCTTGCCGCCGAAGAACAGGTCGGCAATCGCCTGCCCGAGTTCATCCATCCCCAAGCCTTCCTTGACCGACATCGGCACGATCGCGGTTCCGGGCAGCAGCTTCCGCACCTCGGCTTCATCCAGCTTCGCGGGCAGGTCGGATTTGTTCAGAATGACGACCGCCTGTCTGCCGGCCGCCTGGCCGAGCAGCGTCCGGTCATCTTCATGAAGCGGTTCGGACCGGTTCAGCACAATGAGCAGCAGATCGGCATCCGTCAAGGCGGATCGCGAACGTTCAACGCCGATCCGCTCGACGACGTCGAACGTCTCGCGGATGCCGGCCGTATCGAGCAGCCGCAGCGGAATGCCGCTGACCGTCACATACTCCTCGATGACGTCGCGCGTCGTGCCGGGAATGTCGGTGACGATCGCCCGCTCGGTGCCCGCCAGCAGGTTGAGCAGCGACGACTTGCCGACGTTCGGCCGCCCGACAATCGCGGTCATAATCCCCTCGCGCAATATTCTGCCTTCGTTCGCCGATTTTAGCAGCTGCCGGATCTCCGCCAGCACTTCCCCGCTCCGCTCACGGATGAAGGCGCTTGTCAGCTCCTCGACGTCATGCTCGGGATAGTCGATGTTGACCTCGAGATGCGCGAGCAGCTCGATCAGCCGCTGTCTGAGTTCGCCGATCTTCCGCGACAGAGCGCCTTCGACCTGCTTCAGCGCCACCTTCATGGCCCGCTCCGACTTCGAACGGATCAGGTCCATGACCGCTTCCGCCTGCGCCAGGTCGATGCGGCCGTTCACGAACGCCCGCCGCGTGAACTCGCCCGGTTCCGCGAGGCGGATGCCGCCGCCGGCCAGCAGCAGATCCAGCACCCGCCGCACCGGCACGATGCCGCCGTGCACGCTGATCTCGACGACATCCTCGGCCGTGAATGACCTCGGCGCCCGCATCACCGTAACGAGCGCTTCATCAACCGCTTCGCCGGTCGCAGGATCGACGATTTTCGCGTATTGCACCGTATGGGTCGCCGCGTCCTTGAGCCCCGTCTTCGCGCGGACATAGGGAGCGGCCGCCTCGATCGCGGAAGGACCGCTGATCCGGATGACGGCAATCCCGCTCTCGCCGACGGCCGTCGCAATCGCAGCGATCGTATCGTCGTGCATGCTGTCCAGTCCTTTCCCTGTGATCGCAGACACCGCAAGAAACTTTAAAAAAAGGCAATGCCTCGCGTTACGAGCCATTGCCGCGGAAGAGATCGCATGCCTTGCGTCACTTGAGCGTAATGACGACGCGCCGGTTCGGTTCGTCGCCCTTGCTGAACGTCTTCACTTTCGGATGGTGCTGCAATGCCGTGTGAATCACTTTGCGCTCCTGCGGGGTCATCGGCTCCAGGACGATCTCCTTGCCGGTCCTGACCACCCGCTGCGCGAGCCGTTCAGACAATTCCTCGAGCGTCTTGCGCCGCCGTTCGCGGAAATTCTCTGCATCGAGCACGATGCGCACACGTTCGCGCGAACTGCGGCTGGCGACGATATTCGCCAAATATTGCAGCGCGTCGAGCGTCTGGCCTCTGCGGCCGATGAGCAGCCCCATATCTTCGCCGCCCGACATCGCCAGCTTCAGGCCGTCGCGCGATTCGCTCCGGCTGATGTCAATCGTGATCCCCATCGCGCCCGCGACTTCGCGCAGGAACCGCTCCGCCGCTTCGGCGGCTTCCCCGGCGCCGCCCTCTCCGGGTCGCGATTCGGGATCTTGCGGTTCCGAATCTTCTTCCTCTTCGAAGAATGCCACGTCTTCGTCTTCGGAACCGCCGGCATCCGTCATGACGTCCTCGACTGCGGCGGTCTCCGCCGCCTGCGGCTCGGCCGCGGCCGGGGCGGGTACCGCCGCGGCCGGCTCCTCGATGAGCGTCAGCTCCACCTTGGCGGGTCTTGCACCGAACAGTCCGAACAGGCCGCGCGAAGGCTGTTCGAGCACGTTCACCTTCACGCGGTCGATCGTCGTCCCCAGTTGTTCAAGCCCGCTGTTCACCGCAGCTTCGATCGTCTTTCCGGATGCCGTGACTTTCTTCATTTCGCAGGGGCCTCCTTCGGTTTGCCCTTGTCGGATGAGCGCACGTACAGGAAATAGTTTTGGACAATCGTGTAGAGATTGCTGAAGATCCAGTAGAGCGGCAGAGCCGCCGGGAACGACAGCGCCATGACGAAAATCATGACCGGGAAGATCATCAGGATCGCCTGCATCGGGCCATTCGGTTGCTGCGGCATCATCTTCGATTGGACAAACGTCGTGATCGCGGCGATCACCGGCAGCGCCCAGGCGATGACGCCCTGCTGCTGCGGCGGCAATCCAAGCTGGATGCCGAGGAACGAATACTCGCGGATATCCGGGTTCCAGTAGATCGCGTTGTACAGCGCGATGAAGATCGGCATCTGAATCAGAAGCGGCAGACAACCCGCCATCGGATTGACCTGATGCTGCATGAACAGCTTCATCGTTTCTTCATTAACTTTCTGCGGGTCGTTCTTGTACTTCTCCCGGATCTTCATCAGCTCCGGCTGCAGCGCCTGCATCGCTTTCGAGCTGCGGTACTGCTTCAGCGTAAGTGGCAGGATCAGCGTCCGGACGATGATCGTCAGAATGAGAACGGACAAAACGTAGTTGCCCTGGAACCAGTCGGCGAACGTGTCCAGCATGACCGCGAACCAGTAAACGACGTTCCGCTCCCAGAAGTTGCCCTCGAGCAGATCTTCCGTGCTGGTCGTATGATCAACCGGCGCGCATCCCGCAAGCAGCAGGATCGCCGCGACGGCGGGCAGGATCAGCCATTTGCGTGATCGAGACAACAGTCAAAACTCCTCTCTGAAGAGACAAACATTCCCCTTAAACTATATCATAATTTATGGTCTGAAGGAAACTCGCCTAAACATGCGGACGGCCTTGCGGACGCGGCCTGCCTGCGGTCGTCCCTCCGTTCCGCCGCTTGTCCGGACCGGCCGGCGGGATGCCGGCGAGCAGGCCGGCCTTGCGCAGCGCGTGCAGCAGGCTCCGCTCCAGATCCTTCGTCTTCATCCCGAGCGCCGGCCGCCTGACGATCACGATAAAATCGGTCCGCTCCGCAATCTTGTCCGCGTTCAGGCGAATCAATTCCTTGACCACCCGGCGCATCCGGTTGCGGACGACCGCGCCGCCGAGCTTCCGGCTCACCGACACGCCCGCGCGGAACCGCTCGGTCTCCGGCCGCTTCATCCAATAGACGACAAACTGGCTGTTCGCGAACGAACGTCCCGCCTTGTAGATGCGGCTGAAGTCGCTGCGGCTGCGCAGGCGGAGCTTTCTCTGCATCACCATCACCGAACCTTCCATCCGGAAGACAGGCTGCCGGAGGGAGCGAATAAAAAAAGACCACGCTCCGTGGTCCTGTAAGATCAAGCGCTCAGCACTTTTCTGCCCTTCTTGCGGCGAGCCGCCAGCACCTTGCGGCCGTTCTTCGTGCTCATCCGCTTCCGGAAGCCGTGCACTTTCTTCCGCTTGCTCACATTCGGTTTGAACGTCGGTTTCATCCTGCCTGACACCTCCCGCTCCGAATTCTATCATGACAATCTGTTGAATATACATTTCCAAGCCGACAGATCGGCCCCGATCCGTCCGGAAAAATGCCTTTACAATTAAACCACACCCATCCGCCAAAGTCAAGTTCAAGGATATCCGGAACGTTTCCCCCTTCTCCATGCCAAACGCTGTCCTCACATGGGGGTTGTTGATAATTTTCGGCGAACGCCGTCGAAACGGCACAGGTTGTCGACAACTTCTCAACAATTTCGAGCATTGTTCATAAATGTTATACACAATTCCGGGGATTGTGGATAGTTTCGGTGCAAACGTTGAAATCAGGGGCCCGGTCTGCTATGATAAATATGCTTCCAGCTGTGGACATCTGGCAAAATCCCTCTAAATTATCAACAGATTGTGGATAAGTCTGTGAGCAATTCACCTCCCTATGGATAATTCACAGCGGGATTACGTTCGTATTGTGGATGATTCGCCTCTCATTTTCTTCATCAGAAGATAAGAGTTTATAAGTTTCACGCTTATCATCGGCTTATCTTTCCCCGCAAAACGGGTGCGCCGTCCGGGAGGGACGGCATCAGCCGTTTTTGCTTGTTTCGACACATCGCATCGTTCCAGCCGAACAGCGGCGGTGCCGGCCGGCTTCGGCGCATCAACTGTCCTTTGCGAGCCTACGACGCAAGCCGAAGGAGAGGCTTGTTCCTTTTTGTGCTTTTTCTGGGAATGTTGAGAATGGTGCGATGACGACGGAGGCTAGATGAAGGGGCGGACGATCAGTCGGTAAGGAGTGACAGTCATTGGACAGCCAAGCCCGTGAAATATGGCAGCAAGCGTTATCCATCATTCAGACCCGGGTGAGCAAACCGAGTTTCGATACATGGTTCAAGGACACAAATGCGAAATTTCTCTCGGAACGGCTTGTTCTGATCACCACGCCGCAGGCTTTCGCGGTGGAATGGCTCGAAAGCCGTTACACGCGGTATATCCGGGAAGCGCTTGAAGACTGCCTCGGCTATCCGGTCGACGTCAAATTCGCGCTCGAAGAACCGAAGACGCCCGAACCCCAGGCCGAACCTCCGGCAGTCCGCCGGCCCCCCGTCGTGCAGGAAGAGCCTGCCGGCCATATGCTCAACCCGAAGTATACATTTGAAACGTTCGTCATCGGCGCCAACAACCGGTTCGCCCACGCCGCCTCGCTCGCGGTGGCGGAAGCGCCGGCCAAGGCGTACAATCCGCTGTTTCTCTACGGCGGCGTCGGTCTCGGCAAGACCCACCTGATGCATGCGATCGGCCATTACATATTGGAACACAATCCGGACATGCGGGTGCTGTACATCTCGTCCGAGAAATTCACGAACGAGTTCATCAACGCCATCCGCGACAACCGCGGCGAGAGCTTCCGCATGAAATATCGCAACATCGACGTGCTGCTGATTGACGACATCCAGTTTCTCGCGGGCAAAGAGCAGACGCAGGAGGAATTTTTCCACACCTTCAACGCGCTGCACGAGGAACGGAAGCAGATCGTCATCTCGAGCGACCGGCCGCCGAAGGAGATTCCGACGCTGGAAGAGCGGCTTCGCTCGCGGTTCGAATGGGGACTCATCACCGACATCCAGCCCCCGGATCTCGAAACCCGGATCGCCATTCTGCGCAAGAAGGCGAAAGCCGAGAATCTCGACATTCCGAACGAAGCGATGGTGTACATCGCGAACATGATCGATACGAACATCCGGGAACTGGAAGGCGCACTCATCCGTGTCGTAGCCTATTCATCGCTCATCAATCAGGACATCACGTCCCATCTGGCGGCGGAAGCACTCAAGGATATCATTTCCACGAGCCGCCCGAAGATGATTACGATCCAGGACATTCAGGCCAAGGTCGGCGAATATTTCGGCCTTCGCCTGGAAGAGTTCAAGGCGCGCAAGCGGACGAAGGCGGTTGCGTTCCCGCGCCAGGTCGCCATGTATCTCGCGCGCGAGCTGACCGACCATTCGTTGCCGAAGATCGGCGACGCGTTCGGCGGCCGCGACCATACGACCGTCATCCACGCCCACGACAAAATATCGAAGCAGCTTGAAACGGACCGCGAGCTGCAGCAGATCATCCGGACTTTGACCGAACGGATCCGCAGCGGACAACCATGAACAACCCGTTAGGCCTATGCACACGATATTCACATGTGGATAGGCTTCTTTTGTCGAAGTTTCCGCGCTTATCCACATATTCAGCGGCACTACTACGATTACGACTAAAAATGTTATGATATTCATCATAGAGCGAAAAAAGACGAAGAGCGCCGACGGGAGGAACGCATGAAACTGACCATCCGCAAGAACGAACTGAACGAAGCCGTCCAACAAGCCGCGAAAGCCGTCTCTTCGCGGTCGGCCATCCCGATTCTCTCCGGTATCAAGTTTGACGCCGACCACCAGGGACTCACGCTGACTTCCAGCGATACCGAAATTTCGATTCAAACCTTTGTTCCCGCGGAAATCGACGGCACCCCCGTCGTCCGCGTCGAACGTCCGGGAAGCATCGTGCTTCCCGCCAGATTCATGGCGGAGATTGTCAAGAAGCTGCCGGAAGACGACATCGAATTCGAACAGCAGGGCGGATTCCAGGTGACGATCCGCTCCGGCGCGACGGACATCCAGATGATCGGTCTGGACGCCGAAGAATTCCCGGTGCTTCCCGACATCGGGCGGCAGCAGGTCATCCACATTCCGGGAGAACTGCTCAAGAACATGATCCGCCAGACCATTTTCGCCGCGTCGACGAATGAACAGACACCGATTCTGACCGGCATCCAGTGGCAGCTGCAGGGCGGCGAGCTGAAATTCACGGCGACGGACCGGCACCGTCTGTCCACCTGTTCCGCCGACTTGGGCGCGCCGGAAAGCGACAAGTTCGCGGGCATCGTCATTTCGGCCCGGACGCTGAACGAGTTGTCCCGCATCATTCCTGATTCGGAGGAGCCCGTCGAGATCGCCGCGGCCGACAACCAGGTGCTGTTCCGGATCGGACAGGTGCTGTTCTTCTCCCGCGTGCTCGACGGCGTCTATCCGGACACGTCGCGGATCATTCCGCAGGAATTCAAGACGGAGATGGAGATCGACACGCGGCAGTTGACGGAAGCGATCGACCGCGCCTACCTCATGTCGCGCGAAGAGAAGACGAACATCGTGCGCATTGTGACATTGGGAAGTGGCGACATCGAGATTTCGTCCAGCTCGACGGAGCTCGGACGCGTCACCGAACAGATGCGCGCGGTACGGCTTGAAGGCGACGAACTGCGCATCGCGTTCAACTCGAAATATATGCTTGATGCGCTGCGCGTCATCGACAGCGACAAGATTTTCATCGGGTTCAACGGGTCGATGAGCCCGATCGTGATCCGTCCGACCGACGGAGACCGCCAGCTGCACATCATTCTGCCGTACCGCACGACCGGCTGATCCAGGCTGGCGCGTTTTATCAACAGCAGAAAGGAACGTCCGCATGAAACCGATCGCGATCAAGACCGAACCGATTGCGCTCAGCCAATTTCTGAAGCTGGCCGGCTGCATCGATACCGGCGGCCAGGCGAAGGCGCTGCTCGCCGAAGCCCCGGTGCTCGTCAACGGCGAGCCGGAGAATCGCCGCGGACGGAAGCTGTATGCGGGCGACCGGGTGGAAGTTCCCGGATTTGGCGCGTTCACGGTCGAGGTCGTGAAGACGTGAAACTGAAATCGATCGAACTGCAGCACTACCGCAACTACGAATCGCTCCGGCTGGAGACGGATCATATGGTCAACGTCTTCATCGGGCCGAACGCGCAGGGCAAGACCAATCTGCTCGAAGCGATTTTCGTGCTGGCGCTTGCCCGGTCGCACCGGACGGCGAAGGACAAGGAACTGATCGGCTGGCAGCACGACTCGGCGCGCGCGGCGGGCGAAGCGGAGCGGCGCTACGGCGATGTCAGCCTTGAAATCGTGTTCACCGATCAGGGCAAGCGCGCGAAGGTGAACGGTCTGGAACAGCGGCGCCTGAGCGAATTCGTCGGCACCCTGAATGTCGTCATGTTCGCGCCCGAAGATCTCGAGATCGTCAAGGGCGCCCCGGGCGTCCGCCGGCGGTTCCTCGACATGGAGATCGGCCAGATCCAGCCCGGCTATCTGCATGCGATGCAGCAGTACGGCAAAGTGCTGATGCAGCGCAACCGCTATCTGAAGACGGCCGCGCCGGGAAGCAGGCATGAGCTGCTCGACATCTGGGATGAGCAGCTTGCTTCCTGGGGTGTTAAATTGATGAAGAAAAGGCAAAACTTTATCGTAAAACTGCAGCAATGGGCGGCCTCGATCCATGCCGGCATCACCGGCGGCGGAGAAGCGCTTCAGGTGGAGTACCGGCCTTCGCTCGAGATGGAGGGCCCGGAAGATGAAGCTGTTTTAATCGATCGTTTTATGGTAAAGTTATCACAGATGCGAGAACAGGAGCTGCGCCGCGGCATGACGCTGATCGGACCGCACCGGGACGATCTGCTGCTGCGTATCAACGGCATGGAGGCGCAGGCTTACGGATCCCAGGGCCAGCAGCGGACGACGGCGCTGTCGCTCAAGCTGGCCGAGATCGAGCTGATCCGCGAGGAAACCGGTGAATATCCGGTGCTGCTGCTGGACGACGTGTTGTCGGAGCTTGACCGAAGCCGGCAGACGATGCTGATCGACACGTTCCAGCGCAAGGTGCAGACGTTCATTACGACGACCAGTCTCGACAGCGTCGATATGGAGAAACTGCGTGACGCCTGTCTCTACCACGTGAAGGACGGCCGAGCGGAGAAAGCGTAAAGCCGATGCGGAAGGAGCACGAATACCGATGTATGTCCATCTGGGCGGAGAACGGATCGTCCGGGCCAGCGAGCTTGTGGCGATTTTCGACGTTTCGATTGAACAGTCTTCGCGGATATCCCGGCAGTTCACCGCCTGCGCGTCGAAGCGAAAAAACGTGGAAGTGATCGGCGAAGAAGAGCCGAAATCGATCGTGATTACCACCCAGAAAGTGTATTATTCCCCGATTTCTTCCTCCACGCTGAAGAAACGGACACATCAGCTGCCGGACGTGTAACCCTCCGCAGATATGGAAGCAGCAGTCGAGAGGAGCAGTGAACAAGGCATGACCGACAGCCGGCATGGTTACGATGAAAGTCAGATACAGGTGCTGGAAGGGCTCGAAGCCGTCCGCAAGCGGCCGGGCATGTACATCGGTTCCACCAGTTCGAGGGGGCTTCACCATCTCGTCTGGGAAATCGTCGACAACAGCATCGACGAAGCGCTCGCCGGGTTCTGCGATTACATCGAAGTGGTGATCCGGCAGGACGGCAGCGTGACCGTCATCGACAACGGCCGCGGCATCCCGGTCGGCGAGCATCCGAAGATGAAGCGGCCGACGCTCGAAGTGGTGCTCACGGTGCTGCACGCGGGCGGCAAATTCGGCGGCGAAGGCTACAAAGTATCCGGCGGCCTGCACGGCGTCGGCGTCTCCGTCGTGAACGCGCTGTCCGAACATTTGTGCGTCGAGGTCAAGCGGGACGGACACATTCACCGTCAGGAGTACAAGCGCGGCGTGCCGCTGTACGACGTGCGCATCGTCGGCGACACGGACGAGACGGGCACGATCATTACGTTCAAGCCCGACCCGGAAATTTTCACCGAGACGACGGAGTTCGAATACGATACGCTGCAGACGCGCATCCGCGAGCTGGCGTTCCTGAACAAGGGCATCAAGATCGTGCTGCGCGACGAGCGGACCGGCGCGTCGGACACTTACAAATACGACGGCGGCATCATCGAATTCGTCCAGTATTTGAACCGCAACCGCGAACCGCTCCATGAGCAGCCGATTTACATCGAAGGCATGCGGGACAACATCCAGGTCGAGATCGCGCTGCAGTACAATGACAGCTATAACGAGAATATTTACTCGTTCGCGAACAACATCCACACGCACGAAGGCGGCACGCATGAATCCGGGTTCAAGAGCGCGCTGACGCGGATCATCAACGACTACGCGCGCAGAGCCGGTCTTCTGAAGGACAGCGATTCGAACCTGACGGGCGAGGATGTGCGGGAAGGCTTGACGGCGATCATCTCCGTCAAGATTCCGGAGCCGCAATTCGAAGGGCAGACGAAGACGAAACTCGGCAACAGCGAAGCGCGCAGCATCGTCGAATCGATGTTCGCCGAGAAGCTCCAGGAGTTTCTGGACGAGAACCCGTCCGTCTCGCGCCGCATTGTGGAGAAAGGCGTGCAGGCCGCGCGGGCGCGGGAAGCGGCGCGCAAGGCGCGCGAGCTGACCCGCCGCAAGAACGCGCTCGAAGTGAGCGCCCTGCCCGGCAAGCTGGCCGACTGCTCGTCCAGGGACGCGTCGATCAGCGAGCTGTACATCGTCGAGGGCGATTCCGCGGGCGGATCGGCGAAGCAGGGGCGCGACCGCCACTTCCAGGCCATCCTGCCGCTTCGGGGCAAGATTCTGAACGTCGAGAAAGCGCGGCTGGACCGGATTCTCGCCAACTCCGAGATCCGGGCGATCATCACGGCGCTCGGCACGGGGATCGGCGAAGATTTCGACCTGTCGAAGGCGCGCTATCACAAAATCATCATCATGACCGACGCGGACGTCGACGGCGCCCACATCCGGACGCTGCTGCTGACGTTCTTCTACCGGTACATGCGCCAGATCATCGAAGCGGGGTATGTTTACATCGCGCAGCCGCCGCTCTACAAGATCGAGCGGAACAAGGTCGTCCGCTACGCGCTCAACGACAAGGAGCGCGATGAGATTCTGGCCGAATTCGGCGAAGGCGCGAAAGTGAACATCCAGCGGTACAAAGGTCTCGGCGAGATGGACGCCGAGCAGCTCTGGGAGACGACGATGGATCCCGAGAGCCGCACGATGCTGCAGGTGACGATTCAGGATGCGATCGCGGCGGACGCCATTTTCGACACGCTCATGGGTGACGACGTCGAGCCGCGGCGGGAATTCATCCAGGCCCACGCGAAATTCGTCAAGAATCTCGATATTTGATTGAGGAGCCGTCCGGTCTCACCGGACGGCTCTCCTGCGTCTTGCGCGGATGCCGCTGCGGATTCTGCTCTTTTTCTTGAACCTGCCGTAGGCTGCCGCGTACCGGTAAATTTTGCGGAATACCGATTTGTCCTTCAGCTTGCGGAAGATGAAGGGGTCCGGCGCCGTGTTCACTTCGAGGATCCAAGGTTTCAGCGAGTTGTCGATGGCGATGTCGAGGCCGATCTCTTTCAACCCCGGCCAGCGCCGCTGCAATTGTCTTGCCGTCGTGACGCCAAGCTTGCGGAGCTGCTCCGCGTAGGCTTTCCGCCGCCCGGCATCCAGGTGGGTGCTCATGAGGGTGGAGAATGCCATCGGCGTTCCGCCGCTGTGGTAGTTTGTCACGATTTTCTTCGGATGCGAGAGCCGGCCGATGATGCCGGTTGCCTCCCACACGCCCTGGGGAGACCTCTGCACCATGACGCGAATGTCGAATCTTCGCCCCTTGTGCTTCAGCAGACGGATACCCCGCTGCACCACGTAAAGTCCTTTGCGCTTCAGTCGCTGCAGCCCGTCGTACAGCGAATCTATCGAGCCGAATCGATAGGAACGGGTATCGACCCGCGCGAGATAACCTGTCGACGTCCGCTCGACCCGGATAACCCCTTTGCCGAAAGTGCCCTTGTCCGGTTTGACATAGACCATGCCGTAATGATGCAGCATGTCGGACAACGATTGCTGTGAGAGTCTCCGCGTCTCCGGAATCAGTTCGCGCAGTCCGGGGTGCCGAATCAACACTTCGGTTTTCGCTAGCTTGCTTCTCACGCGCTTAATGGCCAACGGGCGTCGGCTCCTTTCAATCGCGCGGGAAGCCGGCGGGCTGGAAATTCCGGACAACCCTTGCGATGAGTGGTATAATAGAGGCGCAAGCCGACCGGATGACTTTCGCCAATCCAGCATATGCGCGGAAACCCGCTTGCGCCTCCGCATTCGTACCGCCTTCGGAGGGCCGAATTAGTTAGTGTAAAATCTTCGTGGGTGTAGGAATTGGAAAAAGCGGACATAGAAAAAGAGCTTCTCCCTTGGTAAAGTGATGTTTGTCCACAACACACTAAGAAGGAGGAAGCTCCTGTGAGCCACTTTACCACAACAATGCCGACGATGAAAGAGATTGAGCAATGGATTTTCCGGAAAATGCAGGAGGAATTCGCTCGTGCGATGAAGCAGGTGCTGGAGGCGCTGGATCAGCAGATCCTGGAGCAACGGGACCGAGAGCGTTATCGAGTAAAGGACGAGCGTGAAACAAGCGTCAACACAGTGTTCGGGAATGTGCGCTTTAAGCGGAGATTGTACTGTGACCGTAGAAGCGGCAAACACGTGTATCTGCTGGATCAGCTGTTGCAATTCGAAGGGCGCGGGAAAGTCAGTCCGCATTTGGAAGAGACAGCCATCGCATTCGCCAGCCAAGGACCGTCGTACCGGGACAGCGCTAAGCGGCTGGAGCAGCTCCTGGGATACAATGTGCTGAGCCACCAAGCGATCAGGGAAAAACTGATTGAGCGTGCGGAACAGCCGATGTCTGAGGTGAAGCGACGCCCAGCGCGAGTATTGTTCGTGGAAGTGGATGGGCTATACACGAAGCTGCAGCGGAGCAAGAAGCGTGGGATGGAGAACGCAATCGCTGTCGTACACGAAGGCTGGGAGAAGAGCGGCAAGCGAGTGCGGCTGAAGAATAAACAGCATTACCTGCATACGAGCGGCGGCAACTTCTGGGAAGGGTTCGGGGACTTTCTGGTGGAGCGTTACGAAATCGACGAGAACACGTGGCTTGTGGTGAACGGAGACGGCGCGGGGTGGATCGGGGAATGTACATCCTACTTTCACCAATGCCTGTACATGCTGGACCGCTTTCATGTGGCGCGTGATTTGAAACGTTTTGTCGGACATTTACCGAAGGTGTGGGAGACCGTGAGACGGTCGCTGGCCAAACAGGACGCAGCCGCGCTTATAGCGGCCTTAGAAAGCGTAGCGGAACAAGAGATAGCGGAAGAGAACCGGAAGGATTGGAAGCAGTATAAAAGCTATCTGAAGCGGCACGAGAAGCATTTGGACGACTACCGAAAAACACTCCAGGTGAAGGGGATCGACACAAGCGGTATGCGCCCGATGGGAAGCGCGGAATCGCAGATGCGCATATTCGCCAAGCGGACGAAGCGTGGCGGGTACAGTTGGAGTGAGCGAGGCGTCAGGGCGATGCTGTGGACAATGATGAGGATTAAAGAAGCCGGCATGGTTGTAAGAACGGTTGAAGGACATGCGAGTATGCAAGCAACGTCACAACAGCCAATAAACATGCGGCAATTGCTCAAGAACGTGACGCAACCAGTCAAGGGTTGTATCGCTGGAATGATTCGCATGCTGCAAGGACCGAAGCAAAGCAGCACAACGGGTATGGCACTCAAAGCTCTTCGCGGATAATGGCAAAAAAAATTCTGACAAATCACTTTTATTTGATGAAAGAACGAAGCAAAGCGCTTACAAGGAAGAGGTTTCCTTTGGGGTTCGCGTTCCAAGCATCTTAAATGACTGCCCACGCTAGCTTGACACTGACGCCGAATTACGTTTAATTGTGCGGATTTGGTGAAAGTAATATAATAGTCATGGAGAGCATCCGATTGGAAGGATTGTCGGAAGCAGCGGAAATTTCGCGTGATTTGTCCGCGAAACAGGCATTTATCGTTTTTCTTTTGTTTCGGAGTTTGTCATTCGGGGATATGAAAGATTTGCACAGATTTACATGAGAAGGGGTTACCGACGCGGCCTGACGGACGGCCTTCCCGAAGGGAGCCGCACGCCGCGCGGAAGATCGGGAGGTAGAGCATGGCGGAACAGAACCGTTCTCAGATCAGAGATCGCGATATCAGCACGGAGATGCGCGACTCATTCCTGGACTATGCGATGAGCATTATCGTCAGCCGTGCCCTACCCGACGTGCGCGACGGACTGAAGCCGGTGCATCGCCGGATTCTGTACGCGATGTCCGAGCTCGGCATGTCGCCGGACAAGCCGTACAAGAAGTCGGCGCGGATCGTCGGCGAAGTCATCGGCAAATATCATCCGCACGGGGATGCGGCCGTCTACGAAACGATGGTCCGGATGGCGCAGGATTTCTCGCTCCGCTACATGCTCGTCGACGGCCACGGCAACTTCGGATCGGTCGACGGAGACTCGGCGGCGGCGATGCGCTATACGGAAGCGCGGCTCTCGAAGATTGCGATGGAGATGCTGCGCGACATCAACAAAGAGACGATCGATTTCGTGCCGAACTACGACGGCGAGGAGAAGGAACCGGCGGTGCTGCCGGCGAGGTTCCCGAACCTGCTCGTAAACGGCGTGTCCGGGATTGCCGTCGGCATGGCGACGAACATTCCGCCGCACAACCTGACGGAAGTGATCAACGGCATCCAGGCGATGATCCAGAATCCGGATATCACGCCGCTTGAGCTGATGGACCATGTGAAGGGTCCGGACTTCCCGACGGCTGCAATCGTCATGGGCCGCGAAGGCATCCGCCAGGCTTACATGACCGGCCGCGGATCGATCACGATGCGCGCCCGGGCGGAGATCGAAGAACAGGGCGGCAAGCCGCGCATTATCGTGCACGAGCTGCCGTACCAGGTCATCAAGGCGCGGCTCGTCGAGAAGATCGCCGAGCTGGTGCGCGAGAAGCGGATCGACGGCATCACCGACCTGCGCGACGAGTCGGACCGCAACGGCATGCGCATCGTCATCGAGCTTCGGCGCGACGTCAACCCGAACGTCGTGCTCAACAATCTGTACAAGCATACGCCGATGCAGACGAACTTCGGCATCAACATGCTGGCGTTGGTGGACGGCGAACCGAAGATCCTCAACCTGAAGGACATGCTGTATCATTATTTGCAGCATCAGATCACGGTTATTCGCCGCCGCACCGAGTATGATCTGCGGAAGGCCGAGGCGCGCGCCCACATTCTCGAAGGCTTGAGGATTGCGCTCGACCACATCGACGAGATCATCGCCCTGATCCGCGGTTCGCGCACGACCGAAGAAGCGCGGGACGGGCTGATCGCGCGCTTCTCGCTCAGCCATGACCAGGCCCAGGCCATCCTCGACATGCGCCTGCAGCGGCTGACCGGGCTGGAGCGCGAGAAGATTGAGGAAGAATACGCCGAACTGTTGAAGCAGATCGCCGAATTCAAGGCGATACTGGCCGACGAGGGACGCGTGCTGCAGATCATTTCCGACGAGCTGGAAGAGATCAAGCAGAAGTACGGCGACGAGCGCCGCACCGAGATTACGTCCAGCGAGAACGAGATTCTGGACGAGGATCTCATTCCGCGCGAGGATGTCATCATCTCGATCACGCACAGCGGGTACATCAAGCGTCTGCCGGTATCGACCTACCGCAGCCAGAAACGCGGCGGCAAGGGCGTCATCGGCATGGAGACGAAGGAAGACGACTTCGTCGAGCATCTGTACGTCTCCAATACGCACCATTACCTGCTGTTCTTCACGGACAAGGGCAAGGTATTCCGTCTCAAGGCGTACGAGATTCCGGAGCTCGGCCGGACGGCGAGAGGCACGCCGATCATCAATCTTATCCAGATCGAGCCGGGCGAGACGATCAACGCGGTCATTCCGATCGAATCGTTCGATCCGGATCTGTATCTGTTCTTCGCGACGAAGCAAGGCATCGTGAAGAAGACGCCGCTTGACGACTATTCGAATATCCGCAAAGTCGGGCTCATCGCCATCAATCTCCGGGAGGATGACGAGCTGATCAGCGTCAAGCTGACCGACGGCAGCCGCGAGATCATCATGGGGACGAGCCAGGGCATGTCGATCCGGTTC